>JAFTPY010000309.1 GCA_017463035.1 Lachnospiraceae bacterium | reverse complement strand
TATCGGAAATTTTGTAATTAATCTCGGGATAAAGCTGAGTGCGATATATTTTGTGGTCGGTATAGCGGACTATATTTATCAAAAGCTAAAGTTTAAGAAAGATATGAAGATGTCCAAGCAGGAAGTAAAGGACGAGTACAAGCAGCAGGAAGGTGACCCGCAGGTCAAGGGAAAAATCAAATCGAAAATGCGTGAAGTTTCCCAGCGTCGTATGATGCAGAACCTTCCGGAGGCGGATGTTGTAATTACAAACCCGACTCATTTTGCCTGTGCGATTAAATACGATAAAGAGGTGTCGGAGGCTCCGGTGCTGATAGCAAAGGGTGCGGATTATCTGGCACAGAAGATAAAGGATGCGGCAAAGGAAAACAATATTCCGATTGTAGAGAATAAGCCTTTGGCGCGAATGCTGTACTACAATGTGGATCTGGACAGTGAGATTCCCCGGGAATTGTACCAGATGACAGCGGAAGTACTGGCATATGTGTATAAGCTGAAAAACGGCGGAGCCGCATAGGATAAGCTTTGCCGGAACGAATTTGTGAAGCGCACGAAAATGTGCGATAAGATACATCGAAGGGAGGAAGGACAATGAAAAAAGCAGATATTTTTGTCGGCATTTATATTCTTGCTGCAATTATGTTCCTGATTATTCCGTTGCCGACCGCTCTTTTGGATGTTTTGATGGCATTAAATATATCGATTGCTTTGATTATTTTGTTTAATGCACTGTTTTCCCAGGAAGTACTGAATATGTCCACCTTTCCGATGGTTTTGCTGTTTACGACGATTTTCCGTATCAGTCTTAATGTTTCTTCCACGCGAAATATTTTAACGAAGGGCTATGCCGGTGAGGTGGTAGAAGCCTTCGGCGAATTTGTCGGCGGCGGTGATATGGTGGTAGGTATTATCGTCTTTATTATCCTTGTATTGGTACAGTTTATGGTTATCAATAAGGGTTCCGAGCGAGTATCCGAGGTACAGGCACGTTTCACCCTGGATGCGATGCCGGGTAAGCAGATGGCAATCGATGCGGATTTGAATACCGGTGCCATTACCGATGCGGAAGCAAAGGAGCGCCGTGAGAAGATTCAGGCGGAGTCGGCATTTTTCGGTTCCATGGACGGTGCTACGAAGTACGTTAAGGGAGATGCTGCGGCCGGTCTGATTATTACATTTGTAAATATTATAGGCGGTCTTATCATGGGTATGACCAGAGAAGGTCTGGATGCGATGACTGCACTTAACAAATATGCGATTATTACCATCGGTGACGGTTTGGTAAGCCAGATTCCGTCCCTTTTGATTTCTTTGTCTACCGGTATTTTGGTTACAAAGGTGTCAAAAGAAGCCGATGTGGGCGATTTGCTTCTTAAGGAGCTGTTCTCTACGCCGAAGGTGCTTTATATGGTAGGAGCAGGTTTGTTGGTACTGGGTATTTTTACAAAGCTTCCGACCATTATCTTTGTGGCATACGGCGTGGTCTTTATTATGGTAGGCCGTTCCATGCAGGCAAAAATCGAAGAAGCCAAGACCGTGGCGGAAACCAATGCGGCGGAAGAAGAGGATTTACCGATTCGCCGACCGGAAAATGTCCGGGAGATTATTTTACCGGATCAGGTGGAGTTGGAGTTCGGTTACGGTATTATCCCGCTTGCGGATGTAAATCAGGGCGGAGATCTTCTGGACCGCGTGGTAGTAATCCGCAGACAGATTGCGTTGGAATTGGGTTGTGTCGTGCCGACCATTCGTTTGCGAGACAATATCCAGTTAAACCCGAACCAGTATGTGATTAAAATAAAGGGTATTGCGGTCAGTGAGGGAGAGATTTTGTTTGACCATTATATGGCGATGAATCCGGGCTACGTGGAAGAGGAAATTACCGGTATTCCGACCTTTGAGCCGTCTTATCATTTGCCGGCGATTTGGATTACGGAGAGTCAGCGTGAGCGTGCGGAATCTTACGGATATACGGTAGTTGATCCGCCGTCCATTATAGCGACCCACTTAACAGAGGTGATTAAGTCGCATCTGGATGAATTGCTTACGAGACAGGCGGTACAGGAACTCATTAATAATATTCAGGAAGCAAACCAGGTGCTGGTTACGGAGCTTATTCCGAAGCTGCTGGGTATCGGAGAAGTACAGAAGGTATTGCAGAATCTGTTGCGTGAGGGAATTGCGATTCGTGATATGGTAACGATATTGGAGACCCTGGCGGATTATGCACCGACCAATCGTGATACGGATATTCTGACAGAGTATGTAAGACAGGCATTAAAGCGTGCAATATCCAACAAATACTTTCCGGGAGGCGAGACTACAAGTGTCGTAACACTGGACCCGAAGGCGGAGCAGGATATTATGAATTCCGTAAAGCAGACGGAACAGGGGGCGTATATTACGCTTGATCCGGAGAAGACACAACGTTTGATGCAATCTGTGAGAGTGGAAGCCGAAAAGCTTGAAAATCTCGGAAAGAATCCGATTGTTGTGACTTCACCGATTGTTCGTATGTATTTTAAACGTTTAACAAGAGATTATTTCCCGGATTTGATTGTCATTTCTTATAATGAAATCGAGTCCAATGTAGAATTACAATCAGTTGGGATGGTGACCGAATAGTATGAACATCAAGACTTTTAAAGGGAAAACCGAAGACGAGGCAATGGAGCTGGCGAAAAAAGAATTAGGCGAGCATGTGGTTAAAATGGCATCCCGTAAGGTGGAACCGAAGGGCTTTTTCGGGAAGCTTTTCGGACAGCCGGTTTGGGAGGTTACGGCAGCTGTTGACGAGCCGGATGTGTACGAACGTACAATTCCGAGAAAACCGGTGCAGCAGACGCCGGAGGTGCGTTACATGCCGTCGGGGAATAGGCCGAAGGAACAGGAGCTTTTGTTTGAAGAGAGCAAGGACGAAAAAGGGGCTAACGCCATCGAGCAGAAGCTTGATAACCTGAAAAAGCTGTTTGAGGAACAAATCAGAGAGCAGAGTCAGGGGAAGGCGTCCGAGGAGATCAAGGAGAAGCAGGAGGATTCCGCAAAGGAGCTTCCGGATAAAAATATTGCGTTTCTACGTTTGATTTTCCGCCAACTGTTGGATAATGAAGTAGAGGAGCAGTACGCAAACCAGATTATTACGGAGATTGAATCTTCTTTAAAGAAGGAGACGGATGTCAGCAAGATTCTTGCAAATATTTATCAGAAGATTGTTTTGAAGCTGGGTCAGACAAAGACGCTGGAAGTAGTGAACGGAAAGACAAAGTATATCTTTTTTATCGGTCCTACCGGTGTGGGTCAGACCACAACGAGTGCAAAGCTTGCCTACAGCCTGATGGAACAGAAAAAGGCGAAGGTAGCGCTTCTTGCGGCGGATACATACCGGATTGCCGCTGTGGACCAGCTTCGGACCTATGCGGAGATAATGAATATTCCGTTGTATGTGATTTACAGCGAAACAGAGCTTGAGGAGTATAAAGAGGAGTTGAATAAGTACGATGTGGTTCTCGTGGATACGGCGGGACGTTCACATCGGAATAAAGAGCAAAGAGATGATATCGAGAGGCTGATTCACGCTGTAGCGGCAACAGCGAGAGAAACCTATCTTGTACTCAGCGCAAAGACAAAGTATCGTGATTTGGTGAAGATTACCGAGGCATATTCGGAGATTGCGGAGTATCGTCTGATATTTACGAAGTTGGATGAGACGGGAACAATCGGCAATATATTTAATATTAAAATGTTAACAGGGGCACCGCTGTCTTATGCGACCAACGGTCAGAATGTACCGGATGATATCAGTCGGATGGATCCGCAGAATATTGCATGACAGCTGTTGGGAGGTGGAAACTGATGGATCAGGCAGAACAGCTCAGAAAACTTGTAAAAGGGCAGGAACGCCGTCAGACAGCCGCTCGTGTCATTACGGTGACCAGCGGAAAGGGTGGCGTCGGAAAGACCAGTATCGCCGTAAATCTGGCGATTCAGATACAACGTATGGGAAAGCGGGTAATTATTCTGGATGCGGATTTCGGTTTGGCTAATATCGAAGTAATGCTGGGTATCAGACCGAAGTATAATCTGGCGGATTTAATGTTTCGCGGAAAGACGTTGAATGAAATCATTACCCAGGGACCGGAGGGGGTAGGCTTTATTTCCGGAGGGTCCGGAATTCAGGAGCTTGCCCGGATGACAAAGGAACAGGTAATGTATCTGACGCAGAAGCTGGTGGAACTGGATTCCATGGCGGATGTTATTATTGTGGATACGGGAGCGGGAATTGCGGATAATGTACTGGAGTTTGTAACCGCCAGCTCGGAGGTGATTTTGGTGGCGACACCTGAGCCGACCTCCATTACAGATGCTTACGCATTGTTAAAGGCACTGAATCGTCGTGCCGGATTTTCCAGAGAGCATACCAGCATAAAGATGATTTCCAATCGTGTCGGCAGTGAAGCGGAAGGCAGAAGCTTATACGAGAAAATGAGCGTGGTAGTAGATAAGTTTTTGAATATTCAGCCGGAGTTTCTCGGTATCATTCCGCAGGACGATATGATTTCCAAGGCTGTAATGGTACAAAAGCCGATTACCATGGCATATCCGAATGCCCCTGCCGCAAAAGCATTGCAGAACATTGCGGGAAAGCTGTGTGACGGGATGCAGCAGGAGCCAAAGAAAGGAATTACGGGACTGTTTTCCGATATGATTCGTACGAGATTTCGGAAAGCACGTTCCAAAAAAGAGGGAGAACAGTAAACATGAGTCATCTGATTGAAACAGGAACCAAATTAGAACTAAAAAAAATCAGACATGTTGAAGCTACGGAAGAAATCAGTTATGTCAGCCGGTTTCTGTATCAGAAATCCGCGGACGAGGCAGTGATTGAAATGCCGGTGAAATCCGGGAGAATGGTTCCGTTGGAACCGGGTGAACTGTTTCAGGTATGCTTTTATACGGCAAAAGGACTTTATCAGTGTCAATCCCAGGTGGTTTCCAGGCATTATGAGGATTCTCTTCCCGTTGCGATAATCAAATTACGTTCGGAGTTCGAAAAATTGCAACGTCGTCAGTATTATCGTATGGAGTGTTTATTGCAGATGGAGTTTTGCTCCCTTACGGAAGAGGAGTATGACGAGTTGCTTGCACAAAAAAGCGATTTCCGGAGTGTACCGGCGCAAAAGGACGGTACGAATGAGAATTCCGGCAACGGACGCTTACGGTTTTATTCCGGTGTGGCGCTGGATATCAGCGGCGGCGGTATACGTTTTAATTCTTCCCATGAAGCGCAGCCGGGAGATGTTATTGCGTTGCGGATTGCATTTATG
>JAFTPY010000308.1 GCA_017463035.1 Lachnospiraceae bacterium | reverse complement strand
CGCTTTCCAAGCAGGGAATTAATACTATCTGTATTCCGGGAACTATTGACCTTGATATTGCATGTACGGATTATACGATTGGTTTTGATACGGCAATTAATACAGCAATGGAAGCAATCGATAAGGTACGTGATACCTCTACTTCTCATGAGCGATGCAGTATTATTGAGGTAATGGGACGTCATGCGGGTTATATCGCACTGTGGTGCGGTATTGCAAACGGTGCAGAGGATATTCTTCTTCCGGAGCGTTATGAAGAGAACTTCGAAGAGAAGATTATCGAGAATATCAGAGAAAAGAAGATGCTGGGTAAGAAGCACCACATCATTATCAATGCAGAGGGCGTGGGCGATTCTTACGAAATGGCAAAGCGTATCGAGCGTGCTACTGAGATGGAGACGAGAGCTACGATTGTAGGTCATATCCAGCGTGGCGGCAGCCCGACCTGTAGAGATCGCGTTTGTGCATCCATGATGGGTGCGAAGGCGGTAGAGCTTCTTTGCGAGGGCAAGAACAACCGTGTGGTTGCTTATAATAACGGTGGTTTGATTGATTACGATATCGAGGAAGCACTTGCAATGAAGAAGGATTTGGATGAGGATATGGTAATTATGTCCCAGAAGTTATCCAGAAAGTAATCAATAAAAGCAGTGAACGTAAAAGAAGGTCAGCAGATGGATGCTGACCTTTCTCTGTTTTAAGGCATTATAAAACAATAAAAATCTGTGTTGGTAATTATATGGCTACATCTACATTGGCACCCAGTAAAGCATCCAAATCGGCAGCCTTTTTATTTTTATCGTAGTCGGAGTCTCCGTATTTAATCAAAGTTCGTGTGGTACCTCCCGCAACATAAGACCGTCCGCATTCCGGACAAATAGCTGTTTTTAAGGATACTGTAGCGGATAAAAGTTCGTTTCCGGGTTTGCTGCCTTCTCGCTTTGCATTGGCGACATGCTCCTTCTCATGGGACATGACAACTCCTGCGGAAGCCTCCGGAGCAATGTGTCCCGGCGCTTTAAAGGAGACGTTGCCTTCATCGGAGCCGTCGACATACTTTCTCTCTTTACAGGTCTGGCATTCTCCTTTGGATTCTGCTTTGCCGGTACGCTTCTGGCCGTTTTCTTTATCTGCGGATAAAGCAGGAACGGAAACGGTATCGGAAGAAGCGGTAGTTGAAGGAAGGGAAAGGGAAGGATAAGCGGCAGTATTACCGGTATAGGACATGGTATCTGTCGGTTTCATGGAAAGAAACATATGTCATCCTCCTTTCTGCATAAGGACAGAGGTGCGAATTACCGACGCTTTTTGGTGGCGGAATAAGCACTGGTCTTTCCCTGCTGACGTTCTCTTTGTTTTGCCATAAGATAACTGGACAGGTAAGCATTCGGTTCGACAAACTTACAGCCGTAGTTGTAGGTCCCTTTTTCTTCATTGTAATCCCGGCGTACAATTGTGGCGGAAAGCACTAACGTTTTACGGTCGGTAAGCGGAATGGCCAAACGGATGGTACGGGAAATTTCGTACTCCTCCTTGCTTACAAAACCGAAGCCGGTTTCACTGATATCCCGGACCAATACATTAAAGGCCTGCGGACCGCTGCTTTGGAACACGGTGATGGCCATAGTTTCGCCTACGTATACGCGGAAGGAACCGCGACGGTTGTAAGGCTTTGCTTCGCCCTCCAATTCAACCTTGTAGTAAGTATTTCCTTTGATTTTAACAAGAGGAAGGGAAACGGAGTGCCATGCATAGACCACCTGGTCCTGTAAATATAAAAGGTCGATGGTACAGGTGTCTCCGAAGCCTACCGTCCGTCCGTCCACCAGAATCGGCTGGAGCAGAATGTAATCGGAATGTACCTCCAAAACGGTAGTGGCCAAATCCTTTGATTTCAGTCCGACGGTTACTACAAGAGTCACCGGATGTTGTTCATCTAAATCCAAAATTGTCATACGTAAAAGCCCCTTGAACAAAATATAGCAAAAATGTTAGTATCTGTCACAATAATTATACTACATAGGCGATTTTGTTGCAAGTATAAAAAACTCATATGTGAATATTGTTGTATAAAAAGATAGATTATGCTATACTTTTCAGAGAAGGAAGGTGAAAAGGAATGATATTTCCAAGGTGGATACAAAAGGGAGATAAAATTGGGATAACAGCGTGCTCCGGCGGTAAAACATCACCGGTGGATTTGCTTCGGTTGGATAATGCGGCCGGTCAGTTTAAAAAGAGGGGATATCTTACGGAGGAGACTTCCGATGTGAGAACGGAGGAGAAAGGGAGAAGCGCGCCGGCAAAGGAGCGGGCAGAGGAACTTCATTCTCTGGTGAAGAATCCGGAGGTGTCCTGGGTCATTCAGGCCTGCGGTGGCGACTATTTGGCAGAAATGCTTACTTATGCGGACTTTGAACTCATAAAAAAACATCCGAAGTGGTATCAGGGGTATTCGGATCCTACCGGGCTTTTGTTTACGATTACGACCAATTGTGATATGGCGACGGTGTATGCCGGAAATTACGGCGATTTCGGAATGGCAAAGTGGCATCGGTGTCTGGAAGAGAATGTGGCGATTTTAGAAGGACAAGAGCTTGTACAAAAGAGCTTTGCAAGCTACAAAAACGGGTTTGCGGAACGAATTACCGGTGATGAGGATTATCAGGAAGATACACCGGTAAAATGGGAATGTACGCAGGATTGCGCAGAATTGACCGGACGACTTCTGGGAGGCTGTCTGGATGTGTTACTGGACCTGGTAGGTACACGCTTTGACAAGACCGCAGAGTTTTGCGAGCGTTACAGGAACGACGGAATTTTGTGGTATCTGGAGAGCTTTGCATTAAGTTCAGAGAGACTGACCTGCGGACTCTGGCATTTGAAAGAGGCAGGTTGGTTCCGTCATGCAAAGGGCTTTGTATTCGGACGTCCTACCTTTTTTTCTTCGGATTATGAGATTTCCTATAGAGAAGCAGTGGAGTCTGTATTGGGAGAACTGGGGCTTCCTATCGTGTTTGAAGCAGATGTGGGGCATAAGGCACCGCGTATGACAATGATTAACGGAGCAATGGCGAAAATTATCGTTTCGGAAGGAAAAGGAGAGGTTTTGATGACAAAGTAGCGATTTGCACAAAAACTGCTTGTCATTTTGTACGGGAAACGGTATACTGTAACCAGATAGGAGTGTAGCAATATACGTGATATAAGATAAAGGAGGTTGTCATGGAAGAAAAGAGAAAGAATAAGCGACTGAAGATTGCATTGGAGCTGAGTGTGTCCTCTTTGTTTAAGCAGGATAATGTGCGGGTTGATGTAAAGGATGCGCCGATTATTGTTACGGACGTTTCAAAGGGCGGTATTCGCTTTGAAAGCGAAAGTGTTTTGCCGATCGGTTATTACTTTAATGCGAAGCTTGAGATGGGCTCTAAGGAGTCTGTGTTATATACCGTTGTGAAGATTATCCGCAGTGCCGAAGGAGAGGAAGGAAGAATTGTTTACGGATGTGAGTTTGTAGGTCTGGCTCCGGTTCTCGGATATATCTTTGATGAATATGAAGAAAAGGCGAAAGCATAAGAACGTTGTAAAAATAAAGAAAAAAGATAAGAAGCAGGTCGGCTGACCTGCTTCTTGTTGTTTCAGGATTATGAATTATAACTTCGTAACGTTTGCAGCCTGCGGACCCTTTTCACCGGTCACTACTTCAAACTCTACCTTGTCGCCTTCGTCAAGGACCTTAAATCCGTCCATGTTTAATGCGGAATAATGTACGAATACATCGGTTCCGTTCTCATCGGAAATAAAGCCAAACCCCTTTTTTGCGTTGAACCACTTTACTGTGCCGTTCATCCTATGTTCCTCCGAAACTAAAATAATAAATGAGCCGTATCAAACAGCCTAAATTTAAGATAGCATAAATTTATAAAATTGTCAATGATACCATGGATTTTTATGGATTTTTTGTGGCCGATGTGGTAAGATAATCAAAAAGGATAAAGGAGAATGGGAAGAAATGAGTCATGTGATTAAAAATACAGAAACCTTGAAAAAATTGTCGGCTTATGAGGTGGTATCGGAGGAAAATCTGCCGGATATTTCAGGCTTTGGTATTGTACTTCGTCATAAGAAATCCGGTGCGCGAATCGCGGTGATTTCCTGCGATGATAATAATAAGGTGTTTTCCGTGGGATTCCGTACACCGCCGGAGGATTCTACCGGTGTGGCGCACATTTTGGAGCACTCCGTGTTGTGCGGCTCGGAGCGGTTCCCGGTAAAGGACCCGTTTGTGGAATTGGTAAAAGGTTCCTTAAATACGTTTTTGAACGCTATGACTTACCCGGATAAGACGATTTATCCGGTGGCAAGTTGCAACGATAAGGATTTTGCGAATCTGATGGAAGTCTATATGGATGCGGTCTTTTTCCCGAATATCCATCATGAGAAGAATATTTTCCTGCAGGAGGGCTGGCATTACGAGCTGGAGAGTGCGGATGCTGAGCTTTCCTATAACGGTGTGGTATACAGTGAGATGAAGGGTGCTTTTTCAAGCCCGGATGAGGTGCTGTTTTCCGAGATTCAGCAGGCTTTGTATCCGGACACGGCTTACGGAGTGGAATCCGGCGGTGATCCGGACCATATTCCGGAGCTTAGCTATGAGCAGTTTTTGGAGTTCCATAAGCGTTATTATCATCCGGTAAACAGTTATATCTATCTGTACGGTGATATGAATGTGGCAGAGCGCTTAGAATGGATGGATCGGGAGTATTTGAGCCGGTTTGAGAAAATTGAGTTGGATTCCTCTTTAAAGATTCAGAAGTCTTTCAAAACGAAAAAGACTGTAGAGAGCTTCTACTCTGTTAATAACAGCGAAGAAGCAAAGGATGCTGCATATTTTGCATACGGTGTGACATTTACGGGCGAAAAAGACGTGGTAAAGGAAACTGCGGTTTCCCTGCTCTGCTCCGCATTGATTAACAAGCCGGGAACGCCGCTTAGACTGGCTCTTACGGAAGCCGGTATCGGCGAGGATTGTGCCGCGGATTTTACGGATGTGGTGGCACAACCGTTTTTGGCAGTGATTGCAAAGAATGCGGCAGAGGACAGGGGAGAAGACTTCTTGCGTGTTGTAACGGAAACCTTGGAAAAGTGTGTCGAGGAAGGGGTGCCGAAAAAGTCTCTGTATGCAGCCTTAAACAGTATGGAATTTTCTTTGAGAGAAGGAGATTCAGGAAATTATCCGAAGGGCTTGCGTTACGGCCAGACGATGTTGGGAACCTGGCTGTATGATGATAATAAAGTATTTGATAATTTATATTGGACTCCGGTATTTGATAAGCTTC
The DNA here is from genome assembly GCA_017463035.1 of Lachnospiraceae bacterium. GTDB lineage: Bacteria > Bacillota > Clostridia > Lachnospirales > Lachnospiraceae > SIG307. The sequence goes on along the minus strand of JAFTPY010000308.1, from coordinate 2,206 downwards.
GTGCGTTGATTGAGACGGATTACTTCGAAACCTTAATCAAAGAGGAGTTACTTGATAATACGCATGCGGTATTTTTAAAATTATTGCCGAAGGTGGGACTGCTTGCGGAAAAAGAGGCAGCTCTCAGCAAAGAACTGGCAAATTACAAGGCATCCCTGTCCGATGAGGAAGTCGAGGCACTGGTAGCACAGACAAATGCATTAAAGCAGTACCAGAGCGAGCCGTCAAAACCGGAGGATTTGGCAAAGATTCCGCAATTGACCCGCGAGGATATTAAGAAGGAAGCGGATCCGTTTGTAAACGAAGTGAAGGAAATCGCAGGTGTTACCACACTTCACCAGGAGTTGTTTACCGCAGGAATCGCTTATGTAAAGCTTTTATTTGATATGAAGAAGGTGTCTGCCGAGCTATTGCCGTATGCGGGAATACTGGCGGATTTATTCGGTCGTATGGATACAAAACAGCACAGTTATCTGGATTTGAATAATGAAATCAGTATCAATACCGGCGGGCTTTCCGTCAGTACCATGATTTCTTCCAAGTATGATGATTTGAAGGACTACCGGGTATTCTTCCTTGCGGAAGGTAAGACGTTATACGGTAAGGTTCCGGAATTGTTTACCTATATGAAGGAACTGCTTACGGAAACCGTATATAACAATCCGATCCGCTTGCGTGAGATTTTGTTGGAGCGTAAGAGCGGGCTGGAGAGCAGATACGTGGATATGGCACAGGGCGCTGCCGTAAAACGTGCATCTTCCTATTTCTCCGAAGTAGGTGTTGCTATGGAGCTTTTGGACGGAATTGCTTATTATGAGTTTATTTCCGAGCTGTTGGAGAATTTTGAAAGCCGTAAGGAGCAGTTGGTACAAAAGCTTGCGGAAGTATATGCATGTATTTTTGCAAAGGATGTGATGATGCTCAGCGTAACTGCGGATGCGGAGGGGTATGAACTGGTAAAAGAGCAGTGTGAAGCATTGTTTGCGGCATTTTCTCCGGAGGCAAAGGGAAGTTGTCTGAAGCTTTCTCCGGAAAAGAAGAACGAGGGCTTCATTACTCCGGGACAGGTACAGTATGTATGTTGTGCAGGAAACTTCAGGGATGCGGGCTTAGAGTATACCGGAGCCTATGAAGTACTTCGTACCGCCATGAGCTACGGATATCTTTGGAATCAGGTCAGAGTGTTGGGCGGTGCCTACGGTGCGGCACTGATGGCGTTAGAAAACGGCCGAATGGCATTCTATTCCTGGAGAGATCCGCACCTTAGCAGAACCATGCAGGTGTATACGGATGCGGTAGAGTATATTGAGAAGTTTGAAGCAGACGAGGCAGAGATGACCAAGTATGTGATCGGTACCATGAGTAATGTGGATATGCCGCGCAATCCGCGTATGGAAGGTGAGCGTGGGCTTACCGCATATCTGACCGGTCTTACCTTTGCATCGGTACAGAAGCATAGAGACGAGATTTTAAATATCACGGTAGAGGATGTACGTGCGTTGGCAGAGGGCGTGAAGGCGATGTTGTCCCAGAACTGTTGCTGTACGGTAGGTTCCGAAAAGAAGGTACGTGAGGATGCATCCCACTTTATGACAGTACGTGATTTGTTAAAGTAAGAGAAAGAGCAGTCGCCGGGAAGCGGTTGTAAGGAGAACGTTATGGCACAAGGAAATGAAAAAAATAAAAAAGCAGGAAAAGGCGAGCGTGGCTTTCGTTCCGGTTTTGTAGCCTTAATCGGAAGGCCGAATGTGGGAAAGTCTACACTGATGAATCATCTGATTAAGCAGAAGATTGCGATTACTTCCAATAAGCCCCAGACCACCCGTACCAGGATTCAGACGGTGTATACCGATGACAGAGGACAGATTATTTTTTTGGATACCCCGGGTATTCACAAAGCGAAAAATAAGCTGGGCGAATATATGGTCAATGTGGCTGAGGGGACTCTTGCCGAGGTGGATGTGATTTTGTGGCTGGTGGAGCCGACGGATTATATCGGCGCGGGTGAACAGCATATTTTAGAGGTGCTGGCCCGGACGAAAACACCGGTGGTGTTGGTTATTAACAAAATGGATACGGTGGATAAGGAGACTTTGGCAAAAGCGGAGGAAACCTATAAGGATGTGTATCCGTTTGCAGGTGTCATTATGACCAGTGCCCTGCGAAGCAGAAACGTGGATAAATTGCAGTCGCTTTTGTTTTCCTT
>JAFTPY010000307.1 GCA_017463035.1 Lachnospiraceae bacterium | reverse complement strand
TTAAGAAAGACAATGTTTCACCCGAGAAAAACAAATCCAATATTTGCTTCAAACAAAACCTATAGTCTACCGGTACGACTGCTTCGGCGGTTTGTACCGGTAGTTTTTTGATACAGTCTCCATCGATTGTTATTACAAGTTCTCCGACAGTAACGCCCGCTTTTATGGGGGCTGTTATACGGTTTTTTGTCAACTCGACACAATAGGAAATGTTCTCTTCTCCGGTGCGTAGCAACGTGATTTCTGATACTTTTTTCAATTCTTCGGAGGCATAGCAAAGAGAAACGTTGTCTTTCTGCCCGTCGGATACCGGCAACGTCGGCAATTCCGGTAATAGGTTGATATCTTCCACCAAGGGAATCATTTTAAGGGCCTCCAATCCGTAATTCATCAAAAGCCTTGTATCGTTCCATTTATAGGTTTTGTGAGGCGGCCAGCCGCTTGCCAGCACCACGCTGATCAAAAGCCGGTCTTCGCGTTCCAACGCGCCTACGAAGCAATAGCCCGCCTTTCCGGTAAAGCCTGTTTTTACGCCGATTGCCCCTTCCATCATGGTTAGAAAAGCATCCTTGTTGTTTACGGTAAAGCTGCGTCCCTTTGTCAGCTCTGTAAAGCTATGAGAAGGTGTGGTGGTGATTTTTCTGAACTCATCCTGCTTTACCGCATAGGCGGCAATTTTTGCCAAGTCGGCAGCGGTGATGCCGTGTCCCTCCGCATCCAGACCGTTAGGCGTGATAAAATTGGCAGAATAGGCACCTAAGGCCTTTGCTTTCGCATTCATCATTGCCGCAAAACCTTCCACCGAACCTCCCACATGCTCCGCCAAGGCCACAGCGGTATCGTTATGGGATTCAAGCATTAAGGAATAACACAAATCTCCCACATAATACTGCTCCCCTGTATTCATATTTAGCTGTACGTCCGGCTGTTTTGCGGCGTTTTTCGATACGGTAACGATATCCTCAGGCTTCGTATGCTCCAGCACAACAAGAAGCGTCATAATTTTTGTGGTGCTGGCCATCGGAAGTACTTCATAGCCGTTTTTCTCATATAACACCCGTCCGGCTTTGCCGTCGTAAAGAACGGCAGAATAAGCATGGAGGGCCCCGGCAGCGGGTGCGGTAGCCGAAAGACTGAGTTCTCCGCCTATGGCAACGTTTCGAGTGATTTCATCTGCTTTTGTGTCTGTTTGTACCGAAACAGCCTCGGTATCGTTTGCAAAACCCATATATACGGGTGTTTTCATCCCACCGCACAGTAGGAAAAACGCAAAAAAGAAACACATCACCGGATGCGTTCCTTTTCTGTAACTTGATTTATTCTTGTTATGTAATTTGTGATTTGCGTTTCTTTTAAACTTCAAACTCTTCATCACATTCCCCGAAACTGCTCTTTTTCAAAGGATATGCATGAACCGTACCAAATAGGTCTTAAATTTCCAGAGAAAGCTGCATTTCTTCTTCGACCTCCAGCTTGAAATCCTCCACCTTTTCCGGATTGATGACCGGCAAATCATCCAGAGAAACCAGACCGAAGCTGCGCAAAAACTCTTCCGTGGTACCGAATAAAATCGGACGGCCCGGAGCATCCAGACGACCTACTTCCTGGATTAAATTGTACTCTACCAGCTTATTTACCGCATGGTCACAGGAAACACCGCGGATGGCTTCAATTTCCTGACGGGTAATCGGCTGCTTATATGCCACAATGGAAAGTGTCTCTAATAAAACCTCCGTCAATACGTGCTTTTTCGGAACATGGGCAATCTTGATAATCGACTCATACATGGACGATTTGGTACACATCTGGAAGGAACCGTCCAGCTCGATAATCTGGATTCCTCTGTCCTCTGCTTCGTAACGGTCCATCATATTCCGGAGAACCCTGCGTACCGTATCCACGTCATGCTCCAATGCCGTTGCAAGACGATCTACCTCCACTGCTTCTCCCATGGTAAATAAAATTGCTTCTAATTGTGCTTCCAACATCTGTATCTCCATTTCATCCTCCGACTAAAAATCCGAATCCTCGAAATCGATAATATCCTCTGCCAGGTATTCGATTTCTATTTCATCAAAAATTTCTTCCTGCACCACGTGCATACGTCCGATTTTCATTAATTCAAGTATACATAAAAAAGTTACGACAATATCCATCTTATCATATTGTTCCATTAAAAGTGCACGGAAGGAAAAACGTTTATGCTCCAGGGCATATTCCTGGATTTCCCGCATCTTTTGGGACATGCTGACCTCTTCCTTTTCGATACGACCGAACTTGCTTCGTACCGGGTCGATTTTGTCCACCTGCTTTTTCATCACCGATTCAAAAATCGAATGAAGCTTTTGCAGGGTCAAATCCGAAAGTAAGGCCTGTGTGTCGATGGGCTCCTTGTAGTCCGCGATTTCCGGCGGCAGGTTTGCCTCCTTAAACAGAACACGTCCCGCATCCAACTGGCGGTCGGAAAGCTCCAAGGAAGCATACTTATACATCTTGTACTGAAGCAGGCGCTCTACCAGCTCCTGACGCGGATCTACCGCTTCTCCCGTATCCTCCGGTTCCTCTTGCGGCAAAAGCATCTTAGACTTAATATTAAGCAAGGTGGCTGCCATCACAAGAAACTCACTCATGACCTCCATATCCTGCTCCTGCATCTGCCTGATATACTCCATGTACTGCTCTGTAATCTCCACAATTGGAATGTCGTAAATATTTATTTTGTTTTTCTCAATGAGGTGCAGTAATAAATCCAGCGGGCCCTCGAACTTTTCCAATGTAACGGATAAACTCATTTTGATTTCCTCGTTTTTGTATTGATTACGCAGTATTCTACCCGGTCAAACAGACGGGCCGGTAAGGAATGTGACCCGATGCCGGCGCTTACGACCATTGTAGAATTATCTTCGGTATAGCATCCGCGTGTGTAAGGCGGCAAATAAAGCTGCGGCGAAATAATCCCTCCCACAAAAGGCAATCGGATGATTCCTCCGTGATTATGTCCGGAAACCACAAGAGCCGCAAGCCTTGCGTAATTCGGAAAATGATCCGGAAAATGCGCCAGAAGTATTGTGTTTTCTGGATTTTCTATGCAAAGCTCTTCTGTAGCCTCGTTTGGCAACTCCTGCCGTTTCTTT
>JAFTPY010000306.1 GCA_017463035.1 Lachnospiraceae bacterium | reverse complement strand
TTCAGCTCTATGCGCGTAGGCAAAGTGAGCATGTGTGCACCGTGTGGTGCGCAGTCATGCGAACGCGCCCGCGACCGAGCGACAATGTCGCGAGGTTCGGGAAAGCGCGAATGCGCGTGTCTACACACCACAATTTCTAGTATTTTATAACTAAAAACAAGGAATTTTGTAAATATATCTTGTGTTTTTACAAAACTTCGATATAATAGTATTGAAAGGAAGTGTATCTTATGATAGGTTCAGATGCTTTTAGCTTTGTAAATGTGCTGGATAAGGCGGCGGATGCCTCCTGGAAGCGCAATGAGGTCATTGCCAACAATATCGCAAATGTAGACACGCCGGATTTTAAGCGCAGCGATGTTACCTTTGAAACATATCTGGCAAGAGAATTGACCGGAAGAGATGCATTATCGAAAAAAGTAAAGGGTATGGATTTGTCGAGGTTGGGTTCCACTACCTATGTGGACCATGCTACGTTGGATTATCGTAAGGACGGTAATAACGTGGATATTGACACGGAGTCCGCTTATTTGGCAGATAACCAGTTAAAGTACTATGCTTTGCTGGATTCCATGACACAGGAGTTTTCCAGAATCCGTTCCGTGTTACAGCGGTAACGGCTTTTCGGCGTATATAAATACGGTTAGTTACATACGGAGTGCATAAGTTTTATGCGGAAAGGAGCGGCCTATGTCTTTGATGGGTTCTTTAAATGTCAGCGCCAGCGGTATGTCGGCACAGCGTACGCGAATGGATATTATTTCACAGAATATTGCGAACGTGAATACAACAAGAGACGAAAACGGTGATGTATATCGTCGCCAGACCGTTGTGTTTGCGGAAAAGAATGATTGCAATTTTGAATCGATTTTAACGGCAATGCAGACCGGTGTTTCCAGAAAGACCGACCCGTTAGGGGACGGTGTAAAGATTACCGGCATCGCGGAGGATCATGTGACTCCGATGAAGATGGTATATGACCCGGCCCATCCGGATGCGGACGAGGACGGTTATGTGACGATGCCGAATGTCAATACCGTGACGGAGATGACAAACCTGATTGATGCCACCCGTTCTTTCGAAGCGAATGTAACGGCATTTAATGCAACGAAGAATATGGCGTTAAAGGGACTTGAAATCGGCAAGTAATTGACGGTGGTAAAGTGAGTCGGAACAGAAAGGATGAAGCGGTATGAGTTTAATTGCACCGATTAACAAAATACAGCCATTGGACAGCGGATTTCAGGTGAATCCCGTAAAGGAAACATCCGAGAAGTCCGGTGCTTTTGAAGCGTTATATCAGTCAGCCATCGGGCTTTTGGAGGAGACGAACCGCTATACCCATGAGGCGGAAGAGGCGCAGATGTCTTATATGCTCGGTTTGAATGACAATGTACATGATTTGTTGATTGCGCAGAACAAAGCAAATATTTCCCTGCAGTACACGGTAGCCATTCGGAACGGTGTGCTGGAAGCGTATAAGGAATTGATGGCAATGCAGTTTTAACGTTTTTTCTTAATGAGATTGATACAAAGGAGCGGCATATATGAAGGAACGGTTACAACAGCTTCCGAAGCGTTTGCTGGAATTATGGAATAAATATACGAGTAAGCAGAAGACCATTATTGTCAGTGTGTTTTCCGGTGTGGTTTTGGCGCTTGCTATTCTTATTGTGCTTTTAAGCAGAACCAAATATGTGACGCTGTCTACCTTTGAAACAACGAATATAGCCACCGGGGTGGTACAGCTGTTGAAGGAAAACGGAATCAAGTATAAGCTGCAGGATGATAATCTGACGGTAGAGGTAGATAGGAAGCGTCAGACAGATGCCGTTGTTTTGGTGGCTCAGAGTGACTTGGAGGAGACGGGCTTCGGCATTGATGATTTGTTGAATACCAGTATCAGTACCACCAGCGGAGAGCGTCTTACCAGAGCTCATCTGTATATGCAGTCGGATTTAAAGAAGAATATCGAAAATATGGTAGGTGTGGATAAGGCTATCATCAATTATGTGCCGCAGGATTCTTCCACCACCATTTTGACCGCGAAAAAGGATACGCCGGCCAGTGTGTTTCTGACCATAAACGATGAATTTGACAAGGAGGAGACTCCGGTATCCATTGCGGTTGCGGTAGCCTTTGCCATCGGAAATTCCTCTACGGAGCAGATCCGTGTCGTAGACCAGTACGGTGTAATGCTTTACGATGGCTCGGATCCGGACGAGGAGGAAGAAATTACCCAGGATGAAATCGCAGCCTTTAAAAATGAGATTGCTTTGGCTTACAAGAATCTTGTTTATGCGGGTTTTGCAGCGTGCCAGTACCAGTTAACGGAGGTTATGCCGTCCATTACCGTAAATATGGATAAGAAGGAAACCTATACCGAGCGGTATTATCCGGACAATCCGGACATGGAGCAGGGCTATCAGTCTCATTACGAGTCCTATTCTGCTACGGGCGTAACCAATTCCGGGGATATTCCGGGAACAGATTCCAATGACGAAGTGGATTATATGCTTGTAAACAGTATGGGAGGCACGTCGTCGGTGGATTCCGAGTCCTATGATATGATATACAACAAGCAGATTACAAACGAGATTTACGAGACCGGTGTGGTTGATAAGGAATCCTCTTTTATCAGTGTCGTGGCGACCCATGTGGAAGAGGTCAGCGAGGCGGAACTTCGGGAGAAGGAGCTTTTAACCGAAGACATGACCTATGAGCAGTTCAAGCTTTTGTTCGGAAAGCCGGTAAAGACGGAGCCGTCGGAGGATTTGTACCAGATGGTGGCAAAGGCTACGGGTATTCCGAGAGAGAACATACATATTACGACCTATGACCAGTATAAGTTCATTGAGATATTGGAGGAGCCGGTAAACTGGGAGTTTATTCTTACCATTGTGCTGGCAGTGTTACTTCTTGCATTCCTTGCATATGTAGTATTCCGCGGTATGAAGCCGGTGGAGGTGACGGAGGTAGAGCCGGAGCTCAATTATTCCGAAATCTTGGCGGAGCACGGAAACAATGCGTCCCTGGAGGATGTTGAATTCGGTGAGAAGTCCGAGACCAGAATCTTGATTGAGAAGTTCTTTGATGAAAATCCGGAGTCGGTGGCAATGTTGTTACGGACCTGGTTGAACGATGAGTACTAAAGGATGAAGGAGGATACGCTATGGCAGGCAGATCATTGGATTTGACAGGGATGCAAAAGGCTGCGATTCTGTTTATCGTAGTCGGACCGGAACGGGCATCCAAGGTGTTTAAGTTCTTAAAGGAAGACGAAGTAGAGCAGTTGACTCTGGAAATTGCAAATACAAAGAATATTACTCCTTCCGTAAAGGATGAGGTATTGGATGAATTCTATGAAGTATGTTTGGCACAGCAGTATGTGACAGAGGGCGGTATCAGTTATGCCAGTGATTTGTTAGAGAAATCCTTCGGTACCGAAAAAGCAAAGGAAATTATCGGAAAGCTTACCGACTCCTTGCAGGTGCGTCCGTTCGAGTTTGTACGAAAGACCGACCCGAGCCAGTTGCTCAATTTTATTCAGGACAAGAAGTCCCAGACCATTGCGCTTATTTTGTCTTATCTTTCCGCCAGTCAGGCGGCTACCATTATCGGTGCACTGTCACCGGATAAGCAGGCGGATGTTGCGAAGCGTATCGCACAAATGGACCGTACATCCCCGGATACCATCCGCGACGTAGAGCATGTATTGGAGCGTAAGCTGGCATCCTTAGTGAACCAGGATTACACCATTGCCGGCGGTGTAGATGCGATCGTAGAGATTTTGAATACCGTAGACCGCGGTACAGAAAAGCATATCATGGAAACCCTCGAAATCGAAGAACCGGAACTTGCAGACGAGATCCGCAGAAAGATGTTCGTGTTCGAGGATATCCTTTCCCTCGACGACCGTTCCATTCAGCGTGTGTTGCGTGAGGTGGATAATAATGAACTGGCTACCGCGCTTAAGAGTGCGAACGAAGAGGTACAGACGGTTATCTTTAATAACCTGTCCAAGCGCCTTGTGGCTATGATTAAGGACGATATGGACTTCATGGGTCCGGTTCGTTTGAAGGATGTAGAAGAAGCACAGCAGAAGATTGTTAATATTATTCGTAAGCTAGAGGACTCCGGAGAAATTGTTATTTCCAGAGGCGGAGGTGACGAGATCGTTGTCTAATGTGATAAAGGCGTATACTGTACGCTATAAAGAAGAAATGAAGAAAATCGATGTATCGGCCAAGGAAGACGAAATTCATTCCCGTGTAGCGGATTCTATACTTTCGGACTCTTTTGTAGGGGGATTGCAGGCGATTGCACTGACGGAAGACGGAGAGGTTCCGGCGATTGCGGATTATGCGGCTGTTTCCGACGGAGAAGAAGTTCTTCCGGAGGGGACGGAGGATGCGGAAGCAGTTGTAACCGGTGAGAATCCGGAGGCGGCTCCTGTTGAGCGTACCGTAATGAGTGAAGCGTATATGGAGGCTTGGCGGGAAGCGGAACGGGAGAAGCTCCGGGAGGAGATTACCGCCGCGGAAAAACTGGCCATGAAGATTGAACTGGAGAAGTCGATTCGAACCCAGGCCGATGTGATTTTAGAACAGACAAAGGCGCAGGGCGAGCTGTTAAAAGAAAAGATAAACCAAGAAGCGGAAGAAGAGAAAGCGGTAGTTTTGGAAGATGCAAGAAGAGCAGGCTACGAAGAGGGACGTCAGAAGTTGTTGCAGGAGCAGGCAGAAATGGAGGCGGCTTTTGCGGAAAAAGAACGTCAGATTGAGGCTCGGTATGAAAGCAAAGTAAGAGAACTGGAGCCGATGGCTACCGAGGTGATTACGAAGCTTTTGGAGCATTTGACCGGAGTTTGTCTGGAGTCAAGAAAGGGAATTGTGACATATCTGGTAACCAAGGCTTTATCCGAAGCGGACCGAAGCAATTCTTTTCTGATTAAGGTTTCCAAAGAAGATGTGGAGGAAGTAAAGGGAGCGGCAGATGATTTACGAGCCCTTTTCGAAAGAGAAGTGACATTAGAGGTTGTACAGGATGCTCTGTTAAAAAAGGGCGAATGTATGATTGAAACCGATTCCAACATTATAGATTGCAGTTTGGGTACACAGCTGGAGGGCCTCATAGAGGATATCCGGCTGCTTAGTGTACAGGAAAGGGTGTAGTATGGCGTTTTCGACCGAGGACTTTTTGAGGCTGCGTGAGCGGTCATATGTAAAAAAATACGGCAAGGTAGTGAAGATTGTCGGATTAACCATAGAGTCTCTCGGACCGGAGGCGAAGCTGGGGGATGTCTGTACGATTTCCTCTACGGATAAGTCCCGGCAAATCCGTGCGGAGGTAGTAGGCTTCCGGGATAACAGAGTATTGCTGACCCCTTATGAAGAGGTTTCGGGTATCGGTATCGGAGACAGTGTGGAGCAGAATTCCGAAGCGTTAAAGGTGCCGGTAGGTGAAGAACTTTTAGGAAAGGCATTGGACGGACTGGGGCGTCCTTTGGACGGCAGTGAATTACATGTTACGCAGTTTTACGAAGTAAATGCCACACCGCCGGATCCTATGGACCGTGTGCTGATTCGGGATGTGTTGCCCCTTGGAGTAAAGGCAATCGACGGCATGCTGACCTTGGGAAAAGGCCAGCGTATCGGCATATTTGCCGGCTCCGGTGTAGGAAAGAGTACCTTGCTTGGTATGATTGCCCGTAACACGAAGGCAGATATTAATGTCATTGCCTTAATCGGCGAGCGTGGCCGGGAAGTAAAAGAGTTTATTGAACACGACCTGGGAGAGGAAGGCATGCGGCGTTCGGTGCTTGTGATTGCGACATCGGATAAGCCGGCGCTGATTCGAAAAAAAGCGGCACAGACCGCCACCGCCATTGCGGAATATTTCAGAGACCAGGGCAAGGATGTTCTGTTGATGTTAGATAATCTGACCCGTTTTTCCATGGCACAGAGAGAAATCGGTCTGGCGGCGGGAGAACCCCCGGTTTCCAGAGGGTATCCGCCCAGCGTGTATGCAGAGATGCCGAAGCTTCTGGAACGTGCCGGAAACGGTGCGGTTGGCTCCATTACCGGTATCTATACGGTGTTGGTAGACGGTGACGATTTTAACGAGCCGATTTCCGATACGGCCCGAGGTATTTTGGACGGACATATTATTTTATCACGAAAACTGGGTCATAAGAATCATTACCCGGCCATCGATGTGCTGCAAAGTATATCCCGAGTTATGAGTGCGGTTGCAACCAAAGAGCACAAAGAGCTGGCCAGTAAGCTTAAGAGTACGTTGGCGACCTATTCCGATGCGGAGGATTTGATTAATATCGGTGCGTATAAAGCCGGTTCCAATCCGGAAATCGACTATGCGATACAGAAAAACAGTGCGATAAATGAGTTTTTATGTCAGATGACGGACGAAAAGTTTACCTTTGAGGAAACCGTTGAGCAGCTTAGCAATATTTTTTCGTCGGAAGCGGGTTAAGCGGTTGTATGGAGAGGAGGAGATGTAACGAATGAAAAAATTCCGATATTCGATGCAGAGCCTTCTTGTAATCAAACAAAAGCTGGAGGATCAGGCAAAGGCTGCCTACGGAGCGGCGAAGCTTCGCCTGAACGAAGAAGAAGAGCGCTTGCTTGCCATGCAGAGGAAAAGGGAAGAGTACATAGAAGAAAAACGGCAGGTAATGGCAACCAGACTGGATGTGCCGAAGTTAAACCGTTTGCAGATGGCGGTGGAGGCGATGGATGATCAGATTGCCCGTCAGAAGCAGAATGTAAAGAAGGCAGAGATGGCGGTACGTGCTGCGGAGGAACGACTGGTAGAGTCCATGACGGAACGCAAAACCCAGGAGCGTCTGAGGGAAAATGCATTTGAAGAGTATCGTCAGGAAATGAATGCGGAAGAACAGAAGGAAATTGATGAACGTACAAGCTTTCGGTACGGTACGACAGAGGCGGAGGAAGCATAATGGCAAGAAAAGACAGAAAAGGCGGAAATGAGGAAGAGAAGAAAGGCGGATTTCTTACCGTCTTTATTGTATTGCTTATTATCATTATCTGGGTTGCGATTTTTGCTTTGTTGATTAATCTTGATGTGGGAGGAATCGGAACAACCCTGCGCCCGATGTTAAAGGATATTCCGGTGGTAAACAAAATACTTCCGGCAGTTTCCGATGAAGAACTGGCGTGGGAGAACGATTTGGCATATAAAGATATCGTAGAAGCGAATCAACGTATTAAGGAATTGGAGATTTTGGTCGATAAATTAACTATAGAGGGTGAAGATAAGGATGAGGAAATCGCAGCCCTCACCGCGCAGGTAAACCGGCTTCGGGAATTGGAACAGAAAATGGCGGATT
>JAFTPY010000305.1 GCA_017463035.1 Lachnospiraceae bacterium | reverse complement strand
TATATGAAAAGGTTGAAAAAAATATCAATGCCCTGGTAGAAAGCAATGTGAACTGGTCTGCATGTGCAACCCCGGAAGAAATGCAAAAAGCCAGAGAGGGCCAATTATCACTCAAGTTCTTTGATAAAGAAATCCCGACCGAATGGTTAAAGGATATCAACGGGAAAAAGGTTTTATGCTTAGCGGGAGCCGGAGGCTTACAGGCACCGCTTCTTGCCTGTGCGGGTGCAGAGGTGACGGTTTTGGACCTTTCCGAAAAGATGTTGGAAAAAGACCGAAACATCGCAAACACGGAACATTTAAACATTCGAATTGAAAAGGGAAATATGTGTGATTTATCCCGTTTTTCGGACGATAGTTTCGATTACATTGTAAACCCTACTTCGCTTATGTATGTTCCGGATGTAAGGCCTGTATTTAAAGAATGCTATCGCGTCCTAAAGGCGGGCGGAATCTTTATTATGGCGGCTCCGAATCCCATCAATTACATGTGCGATTTTGTCAATGATGAAAACGGCGGGTATTATAAAGCAGTGAACCGAATGCCGTACTGTTCTTCCGATTTTGATGAGATGGGTGACTGGGTAGAATACGGTCACACCATGGAAGATTATATCGGCGGACAGATCGAATGCGGATTTGTCATCAACGGTTATGTGGAATGCCAGTTGGAAGATATCACGGAATTACACTTTTTGACAAGGGCTGTAAAGTGTAATAGAAAGTAAGAGGTGGAAAATACAATGATCTACTACAAAGATGAAGAAATAGTGATTCGCAACATGGAAGAAGCGGACGACCGGGTCTTTTATGAGGAATACACTGCCCAAGGATGGCACCCGGAAATCGGCGATTGTCTGATGAGACTGAAAGACCAGGCCGAGGGAAAATGTGTTGCTTTGACAGCGGTATATCAGGGAAATCCTGCCGGCTCTGTGTATGTGTACCTGACCGCTCATGAAGGGCCGTTCAAGGGAAAAGGCTGGCCGGAAATCTTTGATTTCAACGTATTGAAAAAATACCAAAGAAGAGGAATCGGAAACAAACTGATGGACGTGGCGGAGCAAATCGCCGGACAGTATGCAGATACCGTCTGCCTTGGTGTCGGCCTGTGCGACGCCTATGGTAGTGCACAGCGGATGTATGTCAAGCGTGGGTATCTTCCGGATGGTTCCGGTGTATGGTATCAAGGCAAACAATGTATCCAATATGAGACGGTTTGCACCGTTGATGATGATTTGATTTTATATATGTCAAAAACTCTTTAATCCAAACATGACACTACTTTCTTGGTTGAAAATCCAGCCGCTTTATGTTAAGATAAAGCAGATGCAGTTGTTTTTCATCACGAGAAGGGAGTGAGTTTCGTGGATTATCGTTTAAGAGGACATAACTTAACAGGATTTGATCAGCTCCGTGCAGCTTATATCTAAGCGGCAGTGTACGGAGCGGTATCGCCGCTATAATGCGCATGCTTTTGCATCGGAAACTGTCGCATAACTGCGACCCAAAAGCAGCGCGGGAGTTTCGCAAGCGAAACTCTTTCTTCAGATATATGCTGCACTTTTTGAATGGATATTTACTAACAGATTGCTTTCGCAATCCTACCACATTCAAAGGAGTGATTTTTATGTCATATATCAACGCAGAGAAGGTCCTTCCGGACTGGCTCATTCATCAGGTACGAAGCTATGTCGGAGACGGCCTCATTTACATACCGCCGGAGACGGCTACCCGCAAGGCATGGGGAAGCAAGTCCGGCACAAAGAAGCTGTTAGAAGCAAGAAACCTTGAAATTCGCGCCAAGAAGCAGACCGGTATGACCGTGTCGCACCTCGCTACAGAGTATCATCTTTCCGAGGATACCATCAAGCGGATTTTGTATCGATAACGGTATGGGTATCGAAAAAAGGAATAAGAGTCCAAGTACGATTGCTTGTGACATCTTTCAATTACAAAAACCCCCTCCGTGGAACAAGCGTATTTCGTTCCGCAGAGGGGAGTTCTTTTTATTCCTTCGTTAGTTTGCAACTACTTTTCCATGAACGACACTTTTTTCCCACAAACGACATTTATCACTCTTATAATCATCTAACGACTTCACACTTTTATCGCTTCAAACGCCATGGACACCACAAATCCCAGACCCGCAGACAGCAAAATAATCTTCACGGCACTGAGCTTCTTTTTCCAAAGACGGGTAATCCCGAAATAAATTCCCACAAGCAGCACCAAAATTACAACAGACACCACATCCACCCGAAACTTCTGTACTCCGGCGTAGCCGATGGTTTTCAGCAAAAGTAAACTTCCCGTGGATAAAATCAGTGCCACCACCACCGGTTTTACCCCCCGCATAAAGCCCTTAAAATACTTGTTATCCGTCAGGTTTTTGAGTACCGCTGCTATCAGCAGGATAATGAGAAAGGACGGAAGCACCACACCTAAGGTAGCACATATACTTCCGAGGGGGCCTCCCATGACAGAACCCACATAAGTGGCCGTGTTCACCGCGATCGGCCCCGGCGTGGATTCACACACACCGATTAAGTTGAAGAATTCGCTTTCCGTCAACCAGCCGCGAGTTACCACAGTTTCTTCAATCAAAGGAATCATTCCGAAAGCACCGCCGAAACAGAACAGGCCGACCTTAAAAAACTCCAGAAAAAGCTGCAGGTAGATCATGACTCCACCTCCTTCGGAGAAAGAACGGCATAGAGCACGATTCCAAGCACTCCGCCCATTAAAATAAACCATACGGAACTAAAAGATACCGACAACAAATCAAACAAAATCATCAACACAAATACGACTCCGAAGGTAATCCGCGGAACTACTCTCTTTTCCAGCTTTTTCATCATATCAAAACCGGCTCTTAAAATCAGAAACGCCACGCCGCATTTGATTCCCGTAAAGGCATAGGCCACATATTTATTTTCCATAAAGGCATCCAAAAACAAGGAAATCACGTACAAGATAACAAGAGACGGCACCACCACTCCGAGAGTCGCCATAGCACTTCCCGCAACTCCTTTCTTCTTATAACCCACATAAGTCGCCATATTGATAGCAATCGGTCCCGGCGTAGATTCCGCCACCGTAATCATCTGCATCAATTCCTCTTCGTCAAGCCACTCCTTCTGCTCCACCACAGTCTCCTTAATTTGCGCGATCATGGCATAGCCGCCTCCAAAGGTAAAAAGACCGATTTTGGCAAAGGTGAAAAATAATTCCGCTAACATCTTTGGTTCCTTTCCATTCTATCCGTTACTATTTTTCTGTACTTCCTCCGTACGAAATCAATTTACTTGATTTTCGCCAAAAAAGCAAGCGCAAACACAATCTTTGAAACTTTTTTAAATTTGGTATTGACTTGCTCCCTGCGCGCAGGTTTACAATACACTTGTAACAAAAAAAGCAGTGTACACTCCTTGTCATGGCCGGACAAAACGATGTAAACTGCACACAAAAAAGGAGAGTCAAAATGAATTACGATACAGAAAAGAAACTCATGAAGCTAAGCGAAGTAACAAAGCTTGTCGGTGTTTCCCGCAAAGCACTGCAGGAATACGATAAAATGGATCTGGTACACCCTACCGCTACCACCGAAGGCGGCTACTGGCTCTATGACGAAGATGCAGTAGGCAAAATCTCCACCATCCAGCTCTTTTCCATGGTGGGCTATACCCGGAAAGAAATCAAAGAATTTATCGACACCGTTACCGGCTTTGACCACATGGAAGAACGTCAGGCAAGATATCAAGATGCCATCGAACGATTAAAAAAGAAGCGTGCACAGTTGGACAGTCTGATTTCCATGGCAGAAGCTATGATGGCATGCTTTTCTCCTCAGTCGAAGGACACCTTAAAAGCACTCTATGACTACAAAAAAGGAGGTACCTTTTCAGAATCCTCCACCATGGAGAACCTGCAACGTTCCATCGACTACCTTGCCGAGCTGGAAGAACCGCAACGGGAACAGGCAAATCAACTCGTCTCCGTAATGCAACCGTATGTCGTGAAGCTCATGGCGTTGAGCCTCTGTCAGGGCGAAGCCCCTGCTTCCCCTTCGGTACTGGAAAAGGTCGAGGATGTATTTGACGAATGGAAAGCCCCTTATACCATCCTGATACGTACTTTAGGAAACGCCTCCGAATCGGAATCTGTACATGACCTGCCTCTTTCGGATCAATTGACTGCCTTCCGGGATTTCACCGAAACCACTTTGGGAGGCAATGAACCATCCGCCGCAGGTGACTCTTTGGAAATGCAAATTAACCATAGATACGGAGAAGGCACCGCAAATAAAATAAGAAAGATGATTGATACATTTATAGAACACAAGACGAAGTAGTATTGTTGCAACGATTGGGATATAACAAATTCATGCAAAAGAGTGCTACAACAAAAATCTTTTTAACACCCTTTCATACTAAGGGCAACTCTCTCTCCGGCTCGGGCGCGGCAAGTTCTTGCACTTGCTGGACCGTATAGCAAATCAGCCACACGATTTTTATTACATTTGGTTGCATTTCCCGAAGGGGCGCGTACTTAGCGCAGTCGATATCACCTCTTAGCGGTTCTAAGTCTCGAGGACACACCCGAGAGACGTCTAGAACCGGTTAGAGGAAGATTGACGGAGTGTTGCGCTCGCAAACAAAGTAATAAAAATCGCGTGGCTGATTATATAGCCCAAGCGCAAGAACGGGAAATCACCCCTTCACCGCCCCCGACAGTCCTTCGGCATAGTACCGCTGGGTGAATAAAAACAACGCCGCAATCGGTATGGCCACACACACGGAGCCTGCCGCAAACCGGGTATAATAATGGTACACATATTCCCGCTCCAGCATACTCCAAAGCCCGATTGCCACCGTATAGTACCGACTGTCTGCTCCGGCAATTACCCTTGCAAAAATGAAATCCAGCCACGGTGCCAAGAAAGACGTAATGACCGTATATACAATAATCGGCTTTGACAGCGGCACCGTAATCTTATAAAAAATCTTAAACCGGGATGCTCCGTCAATCATGGCTGCCTCATCCACACTTTTCGGTATGGTATCAAAAAAGCCCTTGGCAATATAGAAGCCCAAGCCCGTGCTGGCGGAATACACCAGCACCAGCGATACCAGCTTCATAACACCTTCGGTCAGATTAATTCCCTTTAGAATGTAATACACCGCAATCATGGACATAAACGCAGGGAACATCCCGAGCACCAACGCCACATTCATGAAAGGCTTTCTAAGCTTAAAACGCATTCGGGACATGGAATAGGACACCGCCAGTACAAAAAAGGTGGAAATGATACAGGTAAAAATCGATACAATTAGGGTATTTGCAAACCACCGGGGAAAATTTAACACGTCCGTTTCCGTGAACAACCGGGAGAAATTCGCAAAAGTAATTTCTTTCGGAAAGAAAGTGGTAAAATAGGACCCGGCTTCCCCTCGGAGAGAAGTCATAACAATCCACAAAATCGGAAAAATCCACACCGTTGCCAATACACCTAAAAGGACATGGAGAAGTACGGTACGTATTTTTTTCTTCCTTCTTACAGAACTAATTTTCACTGGAACCCCTCCTCATTTTTATACGCCGCGGTTTGCCGGTACGCCACCAAAGAAATCACAATAGAAATCACAAAGGTCAAAATACCGATGACCGCGCCGTAGCAGTAGTCCTTGTTATCAATGGTCAGCTTATACAGCCATGTTACCAAAAGATCCGTCTTTCCCGCCGTTCCGCGATAGTATTCCAACGTTGCCGGGGCACCGCCGGACAATAAATAAATCACGATAAAGTTGTTGATATTGTTGATAAAAGTGGTAATCAAGGTCGGCGCTGTCACAAAAAGCATATACGGCAGAGTAATCTTTAAAAAGGTCACTCTGGCGTTGGCCCCGTCCACTTTTGCTGCTTCGTAAAGCTCCGTAGGGATATTCTGCAAAATACCCGTAGTTGTCAACAACGTATAGGGCACACCTACCCAGATATTCACAAGAATAATCGTCACTCTCGCCCAGG
>JAFTPY010000304.1 GCA_017463035.1 Lachnospiraceae bacterium | reverse complement strand
TGTTCTAAATTTGCATTCATCGTTTTTCGTCCTTTCTGTTAATTGTTTGCTTGTAGGCTCGCGCTACGCGCTTCCCCACAACTTCGCGGCACAGCCGCTCAGTCGTGGGCGCGTTCGCATTTCGGATTTTCGTGCCGGCAGTGCTTCGCACTTCCCCCACCTCGTGACTTCGTCACTCGGTCGTGGGCGCGTTCGCATAATCAGAAATTTTCGGAAGCAAGCTTCCAAAATTTCTTCTATGCTCACTTTGCCTGCACGGACATTGCCTACACGCAAAAAGTCCCCTGTATGTTTCCATACAAGGGACGAAATAAATTCCGCGGTACCACCCAACTTCCCGAGCCAACTGACCCGGACTCTCATTTGCTTAACGCGCATCACGTTTCGAACTACTCTTTGTCTCACGTCGGATTCTGAAGCGTCCTTCAAAATCTCACACAACAAACAAATTTGGCACGAACAGCTCCGGTGGGAAATTCGACATTTCGTTTGAACTTAAGGAAGCTTTCAGCCGGTGACTTCCTCTCTCTGACAGAAAACAAAACGCTACTGTACACCTTCATTGCCTTTCAAATATGCACTCATCATACCGAATTTCCGAAAAAAAGTCAAGAAAAATTTCACATTTTATTAAGATTTACGCCAAGGGGCACCTATTGACACTTTTCTGAAACCATGTTATGATTAAAATACTATACATATAAAGGAGGAGATCTTTTTGGACCCCACAGCACAGATAATCGTGCTCATTATTCTTTTAGTGCTTTCCGCACTATTCTCTTCTGCGGAAACTGCCCTGACCACCGTAAACAAGATTCGTATCCGAAGTCTTGCGGAGGAAGGCAAACGCAGTGCTAAGACCGTTGCAAAGTTAATCGAGGACCCTTCTAAGATGATAAGTGCCATTCTAATCGGCAACAATATCGTCAACCTTTCGGCGTCCTCCCTTACGACTACCCTTGTAATCGAGCAATTTAAGTCGATTCCGGCAGGTGTTGCAACCGGTATTCTTACCGTTCTTATTTTAATTTTCGGCGAAATCACCCCGAAAACACTGGCAACCATTTACAATGAAAAGCTTTCCCTGATTTATGCCCCGGCGATTCTTCTTTTAACAAGAATTATGACTCCGGTTATTATTCTGTTGAATTTTGTGTCTCGTGGCTTATTATGGTTGTTCCGCATTGACCCGAACAAAAAGGTTGCTGCCATGACAGAAAACGAGCTTCTTACCATCGTTGAGGTAAGCCACGAGGAAGGTGTCATCGAAAGCGAAGAACGGGAAATGATTAACAACGTAGTAGACTTTGGTGATTCTCTCGCAAGAGATATTATGGTGCCGCGTATCGACATGGACTTTGTGGAAGATACCGTCAATTACGACGAACTTGTGGCTGCCTTTGAAGAAAATATGTATACCCGTCTCCCGGTATATCACGAAACCAGAGACAATGTAGTGGGTATCGTAAACTTAAAGGATATTTTCTTCTACAAAGGCTCCAAGGAAGACTTCCGTATCGAAGACTTTTTGCGGGAACCGTATTTCACCTACGAATATAAAAAGACTTCCGAGCTGCTTCGGGAAATGCGAAAGGAATCCATTGCACTGGCCATCGTCCTAGACGAGTACGGAGCCACTGCCGGTCTCGTGACCGTGGAAGACTTAATCGAGGAAATCGTCGGAGAAATCCGTGACGAATACGATGAAGACGAAGAAGACGTAGTGACCTCTGTCGGCGAAAACGAATACCTGGCAGACGGCGCCGCAAAACTGGAAGAAATCAACGAAGCATTGGGCCTTTCCCTTGCTTCCGAGGATTACGACTCCATTGCGGGACACGTCATCTTCTTACTGGATCACCTGCCGACCGAGGGCGAGACCCTCACCGACAAGGGCGTTACCTATACGGTAGCTCAGGTGGATAAAAATCGAATTGATAAAGTGCATATCAAGGTTGACCCGGACTATGAGCCGGAGGAAATGGAAGAGGAAGAGTAATCGCGAACGCAATAAGCGATGCAGATAAGGAAAAGGGAGATGAACTATGTAAGCTTGCTTACAATAGGGCATCTCCCTTTTCTTTATCTATAGCGCGCTTGCGCGGGTAGTAAGTGTCCAAGGGACACCTACGCAAAGTTCATATCTGCGCGGTTCACTGAATTCCTATCTGCTCCAATTTCTCCGTTTCTTCCTCAATCACTTTTTTATCGATTCTTTTGAACAAAATCTCCACCTCCGGCAGTTCATAACCGGCCACTACCGATTGTTTCTCCCACTTACTGCTTATTCCAAGCCATCCACACAGCTTTTCGGAAGAAAACGGTAAAAACGGAGCCAATAATACTGCCAGATTTGCAATAATCTGAACGCACTGATACAAAGTATTTCCGCATGCCGCAATATCCGTGGTTCTTGTGGTCCAAGGCTGTTCTGTATCAAAGAATTTATTGGAGAATCTCACAAATTCGAATATTTCATCAATGGCATCCTTAAACGCTCCGCCTTCTATCCTCGTTCCTACGGAAGTATACAGAGCATCCAGTCGTCCTTCTATCTCCGGGCTCAAAACTCCCTCCGGTACAATCCCGTCAAAGTATTTTGCAATAAATGTCAGCGATCGATTAATAAAGTTTCCGTATGCACCCAGCAACTCACCGTTATGACTGTTCACATATTCTCTCCACGAAAAATCTGCATCCTTTTTCTCCGGTCCGTTTGCCAAAAAGAAATACCGAATGGAATCCGTTTCGTATTTGTCCAGCAAATCTTTTATCCAAATCGCATAGTTGTGACTTGTAGAAATTTTCCGTCCTTCCAGGGTCAAATACTCACTTGATATAATGCGATCCGGCAAATGCCATTCTTCTCCGTTTCCAAACAAAAGGGCCGGCAAAATAATGGTATGGAACGGAATATTATCCTTCCCATGGACATAATAATGGGTTGCATCTTTGCCCCACAATTCGGTAAAATCAGTCCTACGTTCATCTGCTGCCACTTTGCTCGCAGACAAATATCCCAATACATTTTCCGCCCAGATATAAATTGTTTTGTTCTCATAACCTTCTTTCGGAACTTCGATTCCCCATTCCAAATCTCTGGTAAGAGCACGGTCCCGCAAGCCTTCCTCGATATATCGATTGGTAAACGAAACGGCATTTTTTCGCCACTCAGGATGTGTATCCACCAATTCCTGTAATTCCTCCGTAAGCTCCGAAATTGCAATATAGAAATGCTTTGAATTCTTGAAATGAATCCGCTTTCTGCATACCGCACAAATCGGGTCCAACAAATTCTCCGGTTCCGGGACATTTCCGCAGGCATCACACTGGTCTCCTCTTGTATTCTCTCCGCATTTCGGACATTTTCCCAATATAAACCGGTCTGCCAAAAAGGTATTACAGCTTTCACAGTATGCCTGCGGAGCTTCTTTTTCGTAAACATGCTTACTTTCATATAACTTCCTGTGAAATCCACGCACAAACTCTTTATGCTCTTTCGCAGATGTTTTTGAATATACATCATAGCTAAACCCAAGCCTTTCGAAGCATTCCGCAAACTCTTCGTGATAAAAATCACTGATTTCCCGAGGCGTCCTGTTCTCCTGCTTTGCACGAATTGCCACAGGTGTTCCGTAACAATCACTTCCCGATACAAAATACACATCGTCACCGATTGCTCGATGATATCTTGCCAATACATCCCCCGGTAACAACCCCGCAATGTGACCGATATGCAACGAACCGTTTGCATACGGCCATGCTCCTCCGATTAAAACTTTCTTCATAATATCTACCTCATTTCTTTTTGTGTGATAACTAAATTTCCGGTGTCCTATGACACTACGTTTCCGTAAAGGAAGTTTTACTGTTTCCCTTGGCGATAAAATAGAATAAAAAAAAGCCCTCCTCTCTGAAAAATTTCTTTTTCAGGGACGAGAGCAACGGCTTCGTGTTACCACCCCAAATTCACCTACACCTCACGGTATAGGCCTTATCAACTACGGATGAGAAATGATTCATCGATAGTATATCACTGTAACGGGTGCACCCGTCGTAGCCTTGGCAAAAAACGCTTCGGTACGCAGCTCCGAGACCATTTTCGGTAGTTCCTTCCGTGCCTGTTCTCACCAATGCAGACTCTCTGTAACATATCTAACTACTTACTTTT
>JAFTPY010000303.1 GCA_017463035.1 Lachnospiraceae bacterium | reverse complement strand
GACGTAAAAAGACAATCCCCCATGTATCATTATACACAAATCGGGGGATTGTTCAAGTAAATAGATTATTAAAGTTTTATTGAGATAAGGAAAGCAACTCCTTCACTTCCTCATCCTCCGGCAACATTACCGCCAGTTCGGTAAGAATCGCCATAGCTTCTTCGGTCTTGCCTTCCGCAAGCTGGGCACGAACCATTGTCTTTAATTGCTCTGCCAGAGCCAGAAGTTCCTGTCTGGCGCTGTTCTTCTCCTGTTGCTTACGATTCGTTTCCGCCAGCAGCGCCTTTATCACAGGAAGCATCGCAGGATATTCTTTGGCAGCCTGTTTCAATCCTTCTCCCCACTGCGCAAACTCTGCATCCGACTTCATAACTTCGTCCATCATGTATATAAACCGCAGATTTGCCGGCAGTCCGTAACAGTTCCTCCTGCACAAGAGATCAGGCAGATACAACTCCTCGGCATACTGCTTGCCCTTCTCCATATAAGATTCCAAACAAGCCCGTACACCATCACCTTGCTCTGCCGCCAGCATCAAACGTTTCTCCGCCACCACCATACATGTATAGTACCAGAAACTCAGCCATTCTGCCGGATACGACCATTTTATCGCCGAAAGCTGCGCCTGTATTCCTTCCAACTCCTCCATATTCTTTCCGGTTACCAGGACAGACACCGCTTCTCTATAAAGCTCAATAGATGTTCTCCGCAAAATCGGAAGAAGCAGTTCTTCGCGGAGGAACAATAACGCCACCGTTTCCGCATCATACTTCCGGTCACTTTTCTCGTAGTACATTACCAAATCCTGTTCTGTCGTAATCCGTTTACTTTCCGTATACAACAGATGGAAAAACGGAAAGTTCCCTGACTCAATCCGGAGTTCTTCCAAATCTGCCAGCAGCTTTATCCGCTTCTCTGCATTTTCCGCACATCGCTCATACAACGTATGCAACGCTCCGTATACATGAGCTTCCATTTCCTCTATCTTCAATATCACCGGTATATGTTTGGTCAAAAGCGCAGTGTTTCCGGTTTCTTCATAGCAACGGAACAATGCACTCAGCATATCCTTCGGTTTTGCATTTTTCTCCCAATCTATATAAGAGAAAACCTCCTCCGCGTAGGAATACACTTCTCCGCATAGAATATTCGCAACCGCATACTCCACCGCTCTTTGGCGGAACAACTCGGATTGGTACTGGGCAAAGTCCATGACCGGGAAATCCGGCTCTCCTGCTTCCGGCGACGCATCATACTCCTTCAGATAACGCAAGAAGGTTTGTACCAACTCCTCTTCCTTCTTTATACAACCGAATAAGAGTGCCTTATCATAATAAAGTCCCAACCTTGTTTGGTGAAGCAACTTGTAATTCTTTTCCAAATCCTCAAATGCCTCTAGCGACTTATCATACTTCTCCCACTCTTTATAAATCTTTGCCACTGCCAAACGCATGTATTGTACAAATGCATTTATATCACTTTCATCCACATCTTTGAGATATTTTTCGCAAAGAGCCAACGCATCCTCATAACGTCTCGCCACCCGATACTCCTGCACCAACTGGCAGCACATGCGCATATCGTTCGGATTCTCCCGGACTGCTTCTTCCTCCAAGGTCAGATTCCGTTCCAAATGCTTCTGACGGTCTTCTTCACTTTTATACACATAACCGTAATGATGTACAAATACATCCGTTTTCAGTATTTTTGTCGGAAGCGGCTCAATCCACTCATGAATCTTTCCGCAAAACTTCGTATCCGGCGTCATCTTTACACAGCGTCCCACATACGCATCGGTATAGCTGTTTCCTTCCATACTGTCATAGTTTCGCTGTAAATACCAAAGGGCATCACATTTATCTTTCCCTTTACTTTGAAAGAAAGCAATCAATGCTGACACATCCTCAAACCATTCATCATCATCCAAATACAAAAACCATTCTCCGGTACACTCAACAAGACCCGCGTTTCGTGCCGCCGCAAAATCCTTACACCAGGTAAACTGTACCACCTTATCCGCATACTTTCGCGCAATATCCACAGAGCCGTCGGTACAACCTGTATCCACAATAATCAGCTCACTCGGTACTGCTTTCATAAGCGGGACTAGCGACTCCATACACTTTTCTATGGTATCTCTCCGGTTGTTGGAAACCAACATGGAAATACTTAATACCGGTCTCTTCTTGTCCATAAAAATACCTCCTTCGTTATTATCTAATCCTTCAAACACGCAATCGGAATCACCTTCACTCCGTCTTCGCGCGTATATGCCATGCTTCCGCCGGTAATTACCATAAGCAAATCCGGCTCTCTAAGCGGTACCTGCTTTTCCGCTTTATTGTACGCTCTCACCAACTCACGTATTTTCAATAAGTGTTTCGCGCCCTCATCAATTTCTGCGTTGCCGAGCTTAAACTCTATCAACGCATACCTTCCGTCAGCAATATGCAATACAGCATCTGCCTCCAAATCATACCGATCATGATAGTAGGACACCTTTCCGTTCAGCGCCTGCGAGTAAATTTTCAAATCTCTGATGCACATGCATTCAAAAATAAAGCCGAAGGTCTTCTAATCTTTTTCCAAATATTCATGCGT
>JAFTPY010000302.1 GCA_017463035.1 Lachnospiraceae bacterium | reverse complement strand
TTGCCGGACGGAGCACTTACCGAGGCGGATGCTTCTTACGGAAAAGCCGCCATCGTAGGTGTAGCACAGGGAATTGCTACGTTTCCGGGAATTTCCCGTTCCGGAACCACCATTACCGCGTGTCTTGCCTGCGGTTTTAAGAGGGAGTTTGCGGTAAAGTATTCCTTTATTATGTCCATACCGGCAATTTTGGGCGCGTTGGTTTTGGAATTGTTGGATTTTGCACCGGAGATGCTTTCCGGGACCGATATAGTGAACTATTTGGCGGGGACTTTTGTTTCGGCAGAAGTAGGCTATGTTTGTATTAAGACTATGTTGGTGGTTGTCAGAGGAAAGAAGTTTAAGTATTTTGCATATTACTGCTTTGCTATGGGTGCATTTGCGGTATTATTCAGCATTTTGGCATAAGTGCAAGGAGGGATGAAATGGCATCCGGAAGTAAGCAAACAGCAACAAAACGGAATAGCGGTACAACGACACGTTCCGGCAACGGTACAAGCCGTTCTGCGGGGACACGGTCGGGAAGCGGCAGCCGTTCTACGGGTGCACGGACCGCAAAAAGTACCGGTCGTTCGTCGGGACGGAGTACCTCCG
Organism: Lachnospiraceae bacterium; assembly: GCA_017463035.1. Lineage (GTDB taxonomy): Bacteria > Bacillota > Clostridia > Lachnospirales > Lachnospiraceae > SIG307. Next base: position 4,498 of record JAFTPY010000302.1, on the reverse strand, counting down.
GACAGAAGAACAGTCGCAGTACTGCACAGAAAAATACCGCAAACAACGAGATGAAGAACGAGGTTATTTTGCTGATTACGTTGGTTGTTTCGGTGTTGTTATTGTTGAGCCATTTTCACCTGGGAGGAAAGGTCGGCGAGGTAACCAACGGCATTATGTTCGGCTTGTTCGGCTTGCTGGCATATGCATTTCCTGTGTTCTTGTTTTTCGGAACGGCATTTTTCCTTGCCAACAGAGGAAGTCGTGCCCTGACAAGGAAGATGATTTATTTGTTCGGAATGTTGTTTATGATAACGGCGCTTTTTCAGTTGATGACCACGTATTCAGCGGAGCAGATGAAAGCGGTGGATTTATATTCCTCTCGCGCGTACACGTTGAAAGAAGGAGCGGATCTGGCGATGGGAACTGCTTATGTGGAAAATAAGATTTGGAAAATCGGTGAATATCATAAGGCTTTGAAGATTACGGATTATTATAAGCTGTCGGCAGAGTTTAAGAAGGGCGGCGGTATTTGCGGCGGTCTGATTTGTTTTCTGTTTATGCCGCTGTTTGATACGGTAGGCTCCTATGTGGTGGTAATTGCACTGCTTTTGGCCTTCTTTATGCTGTTTTCCGGAAAGGCATTGTTTGCGTGGATCGGAAAGAAGAGCAATGAGCGGTATGCCCTTCATAAGGTACATGCCATGGAGCGGAGAGAGTCCTATGAAGAGCGACAGGCGGAGCGTGCCCGTTTAGTGGAAGAGAAGCGGAAGGAGCTTGGAGAGCGCAGAGCCAAGACCTATCTTTTGTCCGAGGAGGAAAAGGCAAAAATGGAGCCGGCGGTAGGTGTGACGGGAGGTAACGTTCAGAGTACACCGGAACCGGTAGTGTCGGCAAAACCGAAAAAGGAAAAACGGAATTTCTTCGGCGGTAAGACACCGACCGGAGAGTATACGCTGGATATGAACAATCAGTATACCCTGCCGGAACAGACTGTTTCTGAGGTGAGTGCGTTGTATAACGAGGAACGTAAGGCGCAGAATGCAGGACTTCGTATGATGGAGATTTCTCCGGAGACCGGGGAGTATAAAGATACTACTTATGTAGAAAAGAAGAGCACCACCGACAGTTACGGGCAGACTGGAAGTAGTACGTCTGCTGAGAATACCGGATTGAAGTGGAACAATACACCGCGAAAAGGTCCGACGGTGGCAGAGCAGTTAGATGCGTTGGGAGACGACGGAATTCGCCAAACTTCCGGCGGACAGAAGTTCCGACCGACGGGGATTGCCGATACCGAAGCTGTATCCGATTATGATGCTGTGGAGAATTCTACTAGTGTAGAAAGCGATAGTGAGGCGGTTGCAACACATCGAAGAACGAGGAAGAGTTCCGGCGACAATGAGCCGATTGAGCCTCTTGTAATCGAAGAGAGTGAACCGATAAAGAAGTATGAGTTCCCGCCGATTGATTTGCTGACAATGCCGAAGGGAACGAAGGGAGTTTCCGAAAGAGAGCTTCAGGAGACTGCCATGAAGCTGCAGAGTACCCTTGACAGCTTCGGTGTAAGAGTAACCGTAACCAATGTAAGCTGCGGCCCTGCGGTTACCAGATATGAGCTACAACCGGAGCAGGGTGTAAAGGTTAGTAAGATTACAAGTCTGGCGGATGATATTAAGTTAAATCTGGCGGCTGCGGATGTGCGTATCGAGGCACCGATTCCGGGCAAAGCGGCTGTGGGGATTGAGGTACCGAATAAAGAGAATTCTACGGTATTATTACGTGAACTGTTAGAGTCCCCCGAATTTACCGGTCACGGCTCCAATGTGGCTTTTGCGGTGGGTAAGGATATCGGCGGTCAGACGGTGGTAACGGACATTGCAAAGATGCCGCACCTTCTTATTGCGGGTGCTACCGGTTCCGGTAAATCCGTATGTATCAATACGTTAATTATGAGCATTTTGTATAAAGCGGACCCGTCCGAGGTTAAACTGATTATGGTGGATCCGAAGGTGGTAGAGCTTTCCGTATATAACGGCATTCCGCATTTGATGATTCCGGTAGTGACGGACCCGAAGAAGGCCAGCGCGGCACTGAACTGGGCGGTAATCGAAATGATGGAGCGTTACCAGAAGTTTGCGGAGCTTGAGGTTCGTGATATTAAGGGATACAATGAGCGTGTAGCTGATGCGGCTAAGCAGGGCTTAGAGGAAGAAAAGTACAAGCATCTTCCGCAGATTGTGATTATTGTGGACGAGCTTGCGGACCTTATGATGGTAGCTCCGGGCGAGGTGGAGGATTCCATTTGTCGTCTGGCACAGTTGGCCCGTGCGGCAGGTATTCATCTTGTAATTGCGACCCAGCGACCGTCGGTTAACGTTATTACGGGTCTGATTAAAGCAAATATTCCGTCCCGTATTGCTTTTGCGGTATCTTCGGCCATCGATTCCAGAACGATTTTGGACGGTGCGGGAGCAGAGAAGCTTCTCGGTAAGGGTGATATGTTGTTCTTCCCGTCCGGTTATTCCAAACCGGTACGTGTACAGGGTGCTTTTGTATCCGACAGAGAAGTAAGTTCGGTAGTTGAGTTTTTGAAGTCAAATAATGAAGGAAGTGCCTATAATCCGGAAATTTCCGAAAAGATTTCCAATATGCCGACGGGCGGAGGTGATTCCGCCGGGGCAAATTCCGGGAACGCCAACGGTTACGATGAGTATTTTGCGGATGCGGGGAAACTGATTATTGAGAAGGACAAGGCCTCCATCGGTATGCTTCAGCGTGCCTACAAAATTGGCTTTAACCGTGCGGCCCGGATTATGGACCAGCTGGCGGAGGCTGGTGTAGTAGGCCCGGAAGAGGGCACAAAACCGCGTAAGGTATTGATGTCCGCAGAGGAGTTCGAGCAGTATATCGGAGATTATGTGTAATGTAGCCAAAGAATACGGGAGAATGGGTTCTTTGCAAAAGGAGGCGTGCGGATGAATGTACTGGAATTGTTACATGATGTGATGCAGTATGTGGTAGAAATAGCTATTCTTATTTTCGAGTTTATCGGTATCGGTGTGATTATCTGTTCCGGTATTAAGGGCTTTGTGTATTATATCAGAAAGAATCCGAACGTCAAACTGACACTGGCCCACGGTCTTGAAATCGGTCTGGAGTTTAAGCTTGGCAGTGAGATTTTAAAGACGGTTATCGTAAGGGAATGGGAAGAAATATTGACGGTAGGTGCGATTATTGCGTTACGAGCGGCGCTGACCTTCCTGATACATTGGGAAATTAAAGAAGAAAATAAACACAAAACCGAGCAGGAAGAAAAATTGCAAAGAAGTCATTTGCTGGGGAGTAAAGGGAAACAATAAGAGTAAAGTATAGGGGTGTCTTAAGACACCACCGTAAATATAAGGAGGACGGTCAGATGAAGACAGATATTGAAATCGCACAGGAAGCGGTGATGCAGCCGATTAAAGAGGTTGCCGCACAGCTTGGTATCACAGAGGAAGAGCTTGATTTTTACGGGAAGTACAAGGCAAAGTTTACGGATGAGCTCTGGGATAGAGTAAAGGGCAATCCGGACGGTAAGCTGGTGCTGGTAACCGCAATTAATCCGACTCCGGCAGGCGAAGGTAAGACCACCACCACCGTAGGTCTCGGTCAGGCCTTCGGAAAGCTTGGTAAGAAGGCAGTCATTGCGCTTCGTGAGCCTTCCTTAGGACCGTGCTTCGGTGTTAAGGGCGGTGCTGCAGGCGGCGGCTACGCACAGGTAGTCCCGATGGAGGACTTAAATCTTCATTTTACCGGAGATTTCCACGCAATTACTTCCGCAAACAACTTACTTGCGGCGATGTTAGATAATCACATCCAGCAGGGCAATGCTCTTCGTATTGATACGAAGCAGGTCATCTGGAAGCGTTGTCTGGATATGAATGACCGTGCCCTTCGTAATATCGTGATCGGTATGGGAAAGAAGGCAGACGGTGTGGTAAGAGAGGACCACTTCATCATTACTGTAGCTTCCGAGATTATGGCAATCCTTTGTCTGGCAGAGGATATGGAGGATTTGAAGGTACGTCTGGGGCGTATTATCGTGGCATACGACTACGACGGCAACCCGGTAACCGCAGAGCAGTTAAAGGCAGTTGGTTCCATGGCAGCTCTTTTAAAGGATGCACTTCGTCCGAATCTCATTCAGACCTTAGAGCATACTCCGGCCATTGTTCACGGCGGTCCGTTTGCAAATATCGCTCACGGCTGTAATAGTGTCCGTGCAACCAGAACGGCATTAAAGCTTGCGGATTATGTTATTACCGAGGCAGGCTTCGGCGCAGACTTAGGTGCGGAGAAGTTTCTTGACATCAAGTGCCGTATGGCAGGTCTTAAGCCGGATGCGGTTGTACTTGTGGCTACGTTACGTGCGTTAAAGTACAACGGCGGCGTGGCAAAGGCTGACCTTGGTGCAGAGAATGTAGAAGCATTAAAGAAAGGTATCGTAAACCTTGAAAAGCATATTGAGAATTTA
>JAFTPY010000301.1 GCA_017463035.1 Lachnospiraceae bacterium | reverse complement strand
GCCGTTCTTTACAAACGGCGTAAAATGCTCGCCGGTGCCGTACAAAAGCTCGCCCACACCCAGGGAAAGCTGCTGACGGATATAGGTATCCACAAAGTCACCCTTATCGTAATAGTCACCCTTCCAGTCAGTCTTTACCAGCGCCAAATCTTTACCTGCGCTCTTGGTCAGCACCTTGCCGTCCTTCAGATAAGTCATGGACCACGGCTCCTTCGTAATTACTAACGAAAGGCTGCCGCTCTCCACCACGATTTTACCTTCATCCTCCGTCACGGTAAGCGGACATTCCTCCATGTTCAGTTCAAAGGCAGGCTCCTTTACCACCGCCCCTAAGTGATGGTAGGTCTGCACCCGCAGTACGTCCTTGCGCGGGGAGCTTACCTTTACCGTCAGGTTAATACCACCCAAAGTACACCCCTTGTTATACACACGGCTGGTCGGTGCGCAAATCGTCACCTCGGTGTCCGTCTTCGTGATAAAATATGCTTCTGCCGGTGCAAAGCACTGCACCCCTTCCTTTTGCAACCAACATCCGTTGCTGAATTTCATAGTCCTTCTCCTTTACTTCGAAATCGTCTCAAAAATCGTCTGCCCGTACAAACGAATCGCAAAATCGTTCGGATGATTTACACAGTTTCCGGTGTAGTTGAAGTACGTCTTACCCCGGTTCTCCATTTCCCGGAACATACTATGTACCGGTGCCGCTGCCATGCCCTCATGGGACTTTGCGTACTCCGTCAACGCCTTCTCATAATTTAAAAGACCGTCATTTTGGTAAGTCGGAATCTCCCGGTTTGCGGTCATGGCCGGATACAGCACAAACTCGCAGTCCGGATTCCGCTTCTTAATCTCGGCGACAATCTCCTCGATATAGCCCATAAACTGCTCCGTCGGATCCCACATGCAGTTCATACCGAAGCCCACAAATACCAAATCCGGCTTCTCCACACGGTCAAACAGTGTGTTTACGTTGTCCACTCCCCACTTTGCGGTGGAACCGCCTGCGGATAAGTTGTCCTTCGTAATCTCCGCCTGCGGATAAGTCTCACGAAGCTTCCGTGTTACCATTTCTGCCCATACCGGCATATTCGGATAACGGTCGGACTGCACCTTCATCGGGTTAAGAGAACCCATGTCCACCGCCGGTTCGTCGGCACCGCTGGCTTCCCAGCCCGCCGTAATACTGTCGCCGAAATATACGATGTGAAGCGGTTTTCCGCTCTCCAATTTCTCATAGGTCTTCGTAAGGCACACGCCCATGCGCTCCGGCACCAAACCGGTCCAGCTTTCTGCCGCCTCATAGGTCACCAAGGACTGATACTTATATACGTGCGGAAGAATCATGGTGAATTCCTTCTTGCCCGCAAGACAAAGCCAGCCTGCCCACGGCTCGCCGTTGTACGGCTTAACATACTCTTCTCTTGTAAGTACCGGAATGCGGCTGCCCGGAGTACGTACAATGCCCCTGTCCGTTACCGTGTAGTCCTTGTTTTCCTCATATTCTATCGTACCGTCGTGATTCGTAATCTTCGCAATCTTCTTCGGAGTGTACAGAAGATTTCCGCCCTGCTCCCTTTTGTCCGCATCCTCGTAAAAGCATACGGATTCTTCCCAAATCAGGCCACCCTTCCAAACCGGTGCCAACCATTCCTGTAATCTTTTTTCTGCCATAACCCTTCTCCTTTTTCTTCTTATTCTCTTTGTTTTGCGCCGACGCACCCGTTTGCGCAATTGTCTTCTTCGCCTGTCACTGCTACGCCTTTACTGCCCACCGCAGCTTCGTGGACTTCGCCCTCGGATTCCGCTGGCACTCCGCTGCGGACGGTCGAATCACATCCTCGGATGCGTCGCTGTAGACACCCTCTTTTTTCAATTGTTTAAAGGACTTTTTCACCAACTGGTCCTCGCCGGAATGGAAGGTCAAAATCGCCACCCGCGCCCCCGGCTTTAAAATCCCCGGAAGCTTTTCTAAGAACGCATACAGCACCTCAAACTCGCTGTTCACATCTATCCGCAACGCCTGAAATACTCTTGCGCAGGACTTTTTCACCGCTTCCTTATACTCTGCCGGCGGAAGCTTGCTAAGTGCCTCTTCAATAGCCTCACGAAGCTCTGTGGTTGTCTCGAACTTCGCTCCCCGCTTCATTTTCTGAAATACCACTTTTGCAATCTGCTCCGCATACGGTTCGTCGGAGTTTTCCACCATCATGCCGATAAACTCTTCCTTGGAAATACTGCGAAGCCGCTCCGACGCCGACTGTCCGTGTTCCGGGTCCAACCGCAAATCCAGCGGCCCCTCCACCTTGTAAGAAAAGCCCCGTTCCGGGTTATCAATCTGCATGGAAGATACGCCCAAATCCGCCAGCACAAAGTCAAACTTTCCGGCCTGCTCCGCCACCTCGTCGATATTTGCGAAGTTGGTCTGACAAATGGTGAGAATATCTTCTCCGTAACCCTTGTCCGCTAAACGCTTCTTCGTCTTTACTATCTCAATCGGGTCCACATCCAAGGCATACATATGACCTTTGCCCTCGAGCTTTGCCAGCATGGCACTTGTATGTCCACCATAACCCAAGGTAGCATCCAGCCCCTGTTCTCCCGGCTGAATTTTTAACACTTCCAGTATCTCATCCACCATAATGGAAATATGCATGCCCGCAGGGGTCCTGCCCTTACGGATCACCTTTTCTATGGTGTCCGCGTACTTCTCCGGATTGGCCTCTTTATACTTTTCGTGAAACGCCCTCGGGTGGGTTCCTTTATAGCGCACCCGCCGCTTGTGCGGGGTGTCCGTGTTCTGTCCGTTGTTATTCTCGCTCATCAAATCCATATTCCTTTCCGATTGATTTTCCGACTATCCCGGGGTTATTCCATCGTGCTTCCGAACGCAGGGTCATATATATGGATTTCCGTAATGATACCTTCTTCTGCCCAATAGTCTATTATAACCCAATCATCTTCCGACTCCGTTTCTCTCAGATTCACCTCTGTGTTCCCGTCAAAATAAACCGAATAAACATCCTCCGCAAAAGCATATTCATAAGAAAACGCCTCTTCTCCCCGCTTTTTTCTATTCTACAGTCCCAACCGCCGCCAATACCTCTTCCGGCTTCGTCGCCGACTCAAAGCCTTCTTTTTGCCAGTTCTCCTGCTCATTTTTCACAAACCACCCCGCCTGCAACGTCTTCATTCCAAAGGACCGGGCAGTTTCTAACTCCAGACTTCCGCCGTCTCCCACATAAAGACAGTCCTCCGGTGCTACAGAAAGCTCTGCAAGGCATCGCTCAAAAATCTCCCGCTCCGGCTTTTGTACCCCTTGTTCGCAGGAAAGCATCATCACATCAAAGAGAGGCGCCAGTACACTTGTACGGATAACTTCCCCTTCTTCCAAAAAGCAGTTGCTGATAAGAGCGACCTTATACCCCCGTTCCTTTAACTCCCGAAGCAGGGAAACAATCCGATACTCCACCTTCTGCATGCTTTCAGCCTTAAAAGCATGGCGCCGTTCCAACGCCTCCGGAATCCGTTCCGGATGTGCGTAACGGGTACGCTCTCCGATCCAATAAAGGGCTTCCTCAAAGGTCATCTTTCCTTTGCTGCGAGCCTCTTCCGTCTCATGCCACAGCGGATAAAACTCGTTAATTTCCGCTCCCAAATCCGCCGCAATCTTCCGTCCGAAATACCGCGGTACGCTGTACAGCGTCACCAGGGTTTCGAACATGTCAAAGATTACTGCTTTCATGCTTTTTGCTCCCTTCTGTAGTTTGCTCCCCAACACAGCTACAGTTTGTGCACCTCTACGTTTCAAGTAAGTACTTCCTGCTCTATCTCTTTTGAAGCTCATCCAAATTCTTGTTGTACGCCGGAATAAACTCTTCCATAAAACAATCCGCCTCCGGCAGCTCCATGGCGATAATGGAAGCCTTGGTGGACTTAAAAGCGCTGTCAAACTCCTTGTTGCCCGCCTTTTTTTCTTCCATGCACTTAATCAGCGCGGAAAACTTGTCCGCTGCCTTTACCAGCTTCCAAAGATACGTATCCGCCTCCTGTTTAAAATACAGGTCATGAAACTCCTCCCGCAAATCCTCCGGAAGCATATCAAGCAACGTTTCTGCCGCCGCATCCTCAATCTTATGAAACACTGTTTGTATGGTCTCGTTATAATACTTTACCGGTGTCGGCATATCCCCGGTAATAATCTCTGTGGTGTCGTGATACATGCCGATTAACGCCGCCTTACCGGTATCCAGCTTCTTCCCGAAGCGCTTATTTCCGATAGTGCAAAGCATATGGGCAATCATCGCCACCTCCAACGAATGCTCGCATATATTTTCCGTACAGGAATTTCGCATCAGCGCCCAGCGGTCTATGTATTTCATGCGCGACATCATGGCGCAAAAATTACTCTCGTCTTTTCCCATGGTTTTCCCCTCTTTTAAATTCAACTATCAATCTCAATCCTTCTTATTATGCCCCGCATATCACATCAGGCACAAGCAAACACGGCAATCGTGTTCACACACTTCATTATGCCTTATCTCCCCACCACTGTCAATCGAACACGGCACTTTTTCTTGAAAAAAAGAGAAAATCGTGCTACACTGCAAACAGAAGAGACAAACTGAATTTATGCCCCGTAACACTGTCCCTCAGACGGAGCAAAACAGAAGCTTGTACTTTCAAACAGAAAGGATAATTCACCATGAAAATCACTGCCTTACTGGAAAATACCACCCAGCGAAATGATATGGAAATCGAACACGGTCTCAGTCTGTACATCGAAACCGGAACACATAAAATATTATTCGATATGGGCCAAAGCGATTTGTTCGCCAAAAACGCCGAAACACTGGGCATTGACTTGTCCGCAGTAGATATTGCCGTACTTTCCCACGGACATTACGACCATGGCGGAGGCCTGCGAACCTTCTTATCGCTGAACAAAAAAGCTCCGGTTTATATCAACCGTTTTGCGTTTGAACCTCATTTTAACGCATCGGATAAGTACATCGGATTGGATGTGGATATAGAGACTACACTTGTAGAACAAAATAGAATGCATATTACCGGCGAAACCTGCATACTTGCACCGGGTCTGACCCTCTTTTCCTGCAACGAACGTACCCGTTCCTGTGACTTAGGCAGCTTCGGTCTGACGGTTTTGGATGGAAATAATCACGTGCTGGATGACTTTCGCCACGAACAGTATCTTTTGATTGAAGAAAACAATCAACGAGTCCTGATTAGCGGATGTTCCCATAAGGGAATCCAAAACATCATGGAGTGGTTTGCTCCGGATGTTTTGGTGGGAGGCTTTCACTTTATGAAGTTGGAACCGGGCGAGGCCTTAGACTCTGCCGCAAAGGACTTAAACAAATATTCCACCCGCTACTTTACGGGCCACTGTACCGGTGAGGAACAGTTTGCCTATTTAAAGGAACGGATGGAACGGCTAGAGTATCTTTCCTGCGGAAAGACGATAGACCTTCCGCTATAATGCCTTTTTCTGTAATCTCCGCTAAAAAGCGGCAACCGTCCATTCCCGGTATATTCTCCTTTGTTAAAAATCAACGCGAGGCAACTCCACTTCCTTTGTATCTTCTTTTTCTATTTTTGCGGAATCATCCTCCGATTCCGCAACCGGTTCTGTCGCCGTCACTCCCTTTGTAGGAGTTACCGTTCCGTTCTTCTCCTCTTCATCCGTACATGCAGGCAGCGCAAGCAGAAGTAACAAAAGCAAGACAAACCGCATACACCGTATCCTCTTCATTCAGCATTCCTCTTTCTTCTCTGTTTCCTATTCTTCCAACAAGTCATCTACCCCGCGAAAACCAAAACCGCTGGTAGTAATGATGTCCTCTGTCTCAAACATAACAAGTTCCATCCACGGGGTTTCATATGTAAGCTTTGTTTCTGTTTCCATACTCATTTCCTTTCCTTCCATCAAATAATCCGCATACTGTTCAGATATTGTTTTTGATTCCATCGCCCGGAAGATACCTATTCGCCGCTCTTTCTCACAACCTTATACATATGGTCTTCTTGTACTTCCGCTACATATTGCGAACCATCCAAATACTCTGACGGATCGTGTTTAAAGCTACCTCCGGTTATGGTAAGCACAGAACCGTAATTCGCTATTTCCATTTCACTTCCCGATATACTGCCACCGGATATCGTAAGCATTCCGCCATTGAAGATTGCCCCCATATTGGTATCCAAAGTCATCCCCTGGACTGTTCCGCCGGTAATTACCATCTCCCCCATTTGTTCAATTACATAGTTTCCTTCTCCTCCGATTTCTCCTCCGGTTATCCTTGCCGTCCCCCTATTCGTTATAGCAAAAGCCTCGCCATTACCGACAATTCTTGTCGATACGCTTCCTCCGGATACAATAAGGGTAGCGTCATTGTCGATAGCTCGGCTACCTCCTTCCACGCTTCCTCCCAGTATTTCAACACAGCCGGCACCGGAATATATACCTGTGTCTCCCGTTACCGTTCCGCCGGTAACGATAAACTCCCCCAGATTC
>JAFTPY010000300.1 GCA_017463035.1 Lachnospiraceae bacterium | reverse complement strand
TATTTTTTTCTATAGGAAAGAGCGCATTTATTTTTGCAAAGTCTGCACATACTAGAGGTAAGTTAGAGGATGGCCTTAGAAACGGAGGGATTAGTATGCCGGCGACTTATACGCATTTTCGGTTTGGGCAGGATGTGAAGCAGCGTCTGCCGAAGGGGCTTAGAAAGCTTGTGGATTTGCATGAGGATTTGTTTGATATCGGGCTTTACGGGCCGGATATTTTGTTTTATTACCACGGGGCGGTGGCAAATCCCGTGAGTTTGACCGGATTTCGGATGCATAAGCGGAATGCATATGGGTTCTTTAAACGGAGTCTTTCTTTGACTATAGATGAAAAGGCACTTGCCTATATGTTGGGCTTTATATGTCATTTTGCGTTGGACGGGCAGTGTCATGATTATATTGAAGAGTATGAGAAAAAGTACGGTGTCAGACATTTGGAGATTGAGGCGGAGTTGGACCGGAGTCTGATGGTGACGGATGGGTTAAATCCTTTTGAATATCCGCTGGCAGGGCATGTGGTGCCGACTACGGATAACGCAGAGGTGATTCACCGTTTTTTTCCGTGGCTGTCTGTCCGGCAGATTAGGGGGACTTTAAGGGATATGCTTCGTTGTCATCATTTTCTGTCTGCGAGAGGAACAATGAAGCGGGTGACCTTGCAGATTTTATTTGCGACTACGGGAACTTACCGGCTGTTGTACGGATTGGTCATAAAGAAACGTCCCAGTATACGGTGTGTGGAAAGCTGCCGGGAGTTGAAGAAAATCTATTGGCGGTGTGTGGATATGGCAGTGGAGATGATAGAGGAGTATATGGAGGCAAGAGCCGGGAAGAGGAGACTGGGGAGAAGGTTCAATCGGTGTTTTGCGGCGGAAAGATAAGAAGAGATAGTGAATGCGGCGGGAGCAGAAGGAAGCCATAGGTTTGACTTACGAGAAGAGGTATGCTAAAATTTTGAGGAAGGTCTGTGAACTGTATGCTTTCTGAGAGGAATTCAAGGGAGCAGGAGGAAGCACAGTTGATAGAAGGTTATGAATTTACAGCGGGGGAGAGACATGGAACAACAAGAGATTAATAAAATGATTGCATTTTTTCATACAGAGGAACCAATATCCTGTCAGTGGGAGGACACCTGGACGGAGGAGGATGATTTCCGTACGTTGATAAATGTAGAGTATCCGGAAGGGAAGTTTGTCATAAAAGCAGCTTGGAATTTTACCACACCGGAGCGTGTTACCGGTTGGGTAGAGATGATAAACAACTTCAGGGAAATGGGATACTACTGTCCGATGCTACGAAAGAGTCGGGGTGGAAACTATGCGGAAGTGCTGGAAGTACAAGGGAAAAACTTTGTGGTATGGGAGGAAGAGTTTGCGAAGTATTCCCTGCCGAAAAATGTGGAAAATAAGCCGAGGACTCCGGAAGGGAAGCGTTTTGTATTTGAGGAAGAGTTGTGGGAGTTTGTGGCAAAGGTAGGGCAGAAGCATTTTACCAATACCTGGGGAAATTCCTTGTATGTGCGATTAGTACCGGTTGCCGGGGCCAAGACGGATGAGATAACAGAGTGCGTGGAAAAGATTGAATCCCTTATAAAAGAAAAGGCACCAAAGTTTACCGGGCGTTTGGAACGGGTGCTAACGCTGTTCCGGGAGAATAAAGAGAAGCTGGAGCAAGTATACTTTACGCTCCCGACCTCCGTGTTTCAGGCGGATACCTGGGATGATAACCTGTTGTTGGACGAAGAGGGGCATTTTCGAGGGGTCTTAGATTATAATTTGTCCGGTAAGGATACGGTGTTAAATATGTTGTTTGAAGCTTATGGCGGACGGGGGCAACAAAAGCCGAAGGAAGGTGAGGATATCTTACCGGGGTATAGTAAGGCTGCAAGGGATGCAGACTATGCCGGATTGATGGAGGCACTAAGAGTGTATCGAAAGTATTATGATTTTGCGGAGGCGGAAGCCGAGGCTGCGATACTGTTGAAGCGTTATACGGAAACCCTTGATTACGGTGCGATTCATGCCATAGAAAAGTATGCGGAGAATGAAGATATGATGAATCAGTTGTTTGATGCCATTGAGGATGAGTTAACGAGAGAGGATATTGATTTCCGCAGTGTAATGTTGAAATAAGCGTGTAATTGTAACTGTAACAAATCATACATGTTTTACGGAGGGCGAGAGGATGAAGAACATCAAAGCAATTATCACTGACTTAGACCGCACCTTACTTCGTACGGACAAGTCTTTGTCCGCATACACGGTGTCTGTGCTGAAGGAATGTAAAGCCAGAGGAATCAAGGTGATGGCGGCAACTGCCAGGCCGGAGAGAACCGTTACCGACTATGATGCGGCCATCGGTTTTGATGCGGTGACGGTGATGAACGGGGCAAAGGTGATGGTAGGAGACAAGGTGCTGACCTACGGAATTCCGGATAAGCTTGCAGAGGAAATGCTTGCTAAGGTATGTGGGCGAAAGGAGTTTTTGTTCTCCGTGGAGACGGGAGAAATCCTTTATGCCGCAGAACATATTCCGGAGTTTGAGTACACGTTACATACCGGGTTTCCGAAGCTTCCGATAGGAGAGACGGCATATAAGATTCTGGTCAGCGGAGAAGGTGCGGCAGAGTTTGTCAAAGAAAATCTTCCCGAAGGCTTACACTGTACCGTGGCAAACGGATATCTGGTGCAGATTATGAGTAAAGATGCAAATAAAAGAAACGGCGTTAAGGTGATGCTTAACGCCTTTGGAATTGCTCCTGATGAAGCGGTGTATTTCGGGGATGATCAGGATGATGCGGAATCCATGCAACTTTGCGGAATTGGCGTGGCGGTAGAAAATGCCATCCCGGAGGTTAAGTCCGTGGCGGACGAAATCGCGGAAAGCAATGACGAGGACGGCGTGGCACGGTGGATTGAGGTGCATCTGTTTTAAAGGATTGCTTTTATGGCAGCCTGTAAATGTTCAAAGGAAAACGGTTTGTAGACAAAGTATTCCGCACCGTATTCCGTGGCGAGGGAATGAACTTCTTCGCTTGTGTCGGCAGTGAGCATGACAACGTGAAGGGTCGGGTATTCCTTTTTGATGCGCTTCAGGATATCCAGACCGTTTTCGTCAGGAAAGTGCACGTCTAAAAAGATACCGTAGGGAAGAGCAGTTTCCAATGCCTGAAACAACTGTGTGCTGTTTTCTACGGATTTGGCGGAGTAACCGAGATGGTGTATCATGTCGGTTACCATGCCGCCCATAAAAGCAGAATCATCGCAAATCAGGAAATGGTTGGGGAGGTTGCGGCCCAGTAAATAATCCGTGGATACGTGGAAGAAGTCTGCCAGTGCGCAAAGCATGGTGAGGTCCGGAATGGATGCACCGGTTTCCCATTTGGATACCGCACCGATGGATACTCCCATTTCATTTGCAAGTTTTTCCTGAGTCATGGAGTGACGTTTTCTAAGTTCTGATATTCTTTTTCCTAAAATCATTAAGTTTTCTATCATAAGAATCCTCCGTTTTTTATGTGAATGATTAAAATGTTTTGTACATGTACAAGTTAATTATAAAGCGGAAGCTGTGAAAAGTCTATGGAGACGTAGGAGAAAGAAAGGAGGGAAATTTTCCTGCGGTTCAAATTTTTTCTGTTGTGGATACATGGAAACGTGCACTGTATGTGCATTGTATTGACAAAATGGGCTTGGCTATACTATAATATAGTCGGAAGGAGATGATTGTATGGCGACAACAAATGTAACAATGAGGATTGATGCAAATGTAAAGTCTCAATTACAAGAATTAATGGCTGATTTGGGATTGGATTTGACTACTTTTTTTACTATGGCGGCAAAGCAGGCGATTAGAGAACAGAGAATTCCGTTTGAAATATCAAGAGATAATTTTAATGCTGAAACTTTAGAGGCTTTTAGAGAAGTAGAGGAAATGAAAAAGAATCCCTCTATGGTAAAATCTTATAGTTGTTTTGAAGATTTATTAAAGGAGATTGAGGGTGAATGTACAGAATAGTTGCCACCGGTAAATTTAAGAAGGATTTAAAAACGGTTATTAAGCGTGGCTATAACATGAAGTTAATGGACGAAGTTGTTACAAAGCTTTCGAATGGTGAGAAGCTTCCGGAGAAAAACAAAGACCATGCTTTAGTTGGTAATTATGGCGGTAAGAGAGAATGTCATATCACTCCGGACTGGCTTTTGATTTATGAGATAGACAACGGCGAACTGATTTTGTATTTAACAAGAACAGGGAGTCACAGTGATTTATTTTAGGAGGCATAGGCATGGACCTGTTTGAATATATGCGGGCGGAG
>JAFTPY010000036.1 GCA_017463035.1 Lachnospiraceae bacterium | reverse complement strand
GTCATTCAAAGCGTTGCTCCCGCAAGCTCTTGGGTGCCACCACCCCAAGAGCTCCACTGAGTTAGATTGATGTAAGGCACTATGTTTGCGCAAACACGTGCGGATGCTTGCCGGAGAACTGATGCGGAAAGCATTCGGAAAGGAGAAGGATATGAGTAACGGAGGACCGAAAGCACCGAAGGATCCGACAAAGAAGCGTCCGAGTATTTTTGTGTTGTATGATAAGACCATAGAAGCTTACGGAAAGCCGGAGGGCGGCAGTCTCAGTCCGTTGTTTCTGGATAACGGCAGACTTTCAAATTATGCGAAAACCATCGGAAGAGTAGAGGATGAGGCTCTTTTAGAACTGTTAAATTCCTCCGATGGCTTTAAAAAGCTGGTACATTCCGTAGGAGTGGCCGTGACCTGTGAAAACACCACACAGGAGGCGGAGTTTGTATTACATATGTATGGAAAGTCCGACATGTATAAAAGTGGGACGAGACATGTGACGAAGGTAGTGACCAACGGTTCCGAGGTAGAGATTCCGCTGTCTGAAATCACATGGAGTGAGGACGATTTCTGCGTAGGTCAGTTTGTATTTGAGTTTCCGGCAAACTGGGAAGTGGCAACCATCAGTGTTCGTTTGTATCTGAACGACGGCTACACCGCACCGGAGTTTATTCCGGATGCACCGGTGGATTTTGACAGTCCGGCATACAAGGAGATGATTGCAAAGTCTTTTGTTTCTCTGGGAAACAATGTCCGCCTAAAGCGTGCCATTGAGAAGGCAAAGGCAGGAGAGGATGTGACCATTGCCTTTATCGGCGGTTCCATTACGGAGGGAGCGGGGGCGACTCCGAGTCAGAAGACCTGTTATTCCAAGGTGGCCTATGACCGGTTCTGCGCACGGTTCGCAAAGGGAGATAATGTACACTACACCAAGGCCGGCGTGGGCGGCACCTCTTCGGAGCTGGGTATGATTCGATATGAAAGAGATATTCTCGGCAGAGGAGATAAGCCGGATATTGTTGTAGTGGAGTTTGCGGTAAACGATGAGGGAGACGAGACCAAGGGCGATTGCTACGAGACTTTGGTTCGTAAGATTTTGTTCTCGGACAATGCGCCGGCGGTGATTTTACTGTTCTCCGTATTCGAAAATGACTGGAACCTGCAGGAGCGTTTGTCTCCGGTGGGTGTTCGCTACGATTTACCGATGGTAAGTACGAGAGATTCTGTGGTGGAGCAGTTCTATCTTCCGGCAGACGGAGGACGTATTATTTCTAAGAACCGTTTCTTTTACGATATTTATCATCCGACCAGCGACGGACACCGTATTATGGCGGACGGTCTGGACTATTTGTTTGCCAAGGCGGAGGAGAGCCCGGTAGGAGTTGAGCCGGATTACGAGGCACTGGAAACGGTATTCAAACCGGAGTTTGTGAATGTACGCCTGTTGGACCGTTTGGACGGGTTTGACGGTGCGGAGATTTCCTGCGGAGCCTTTACGGAGTCCGACAAGGATTTGCATTATGTGGAGATGAATCTGGACAACTTCCGTACGCCGATGTTCCCGAACAACTGGACCGCAACGGGGGAGACCGGGGACGAGCCGTTTGTCATTAAGATTAAGAGCCCGTATCTGCTTGCAATTACGAAGGACACCGGAAGTATGGAGTTCGGCAAGGCAGATATTTATGTGGACGGTGAGTTTGTTTTAACGGCAGATCCGCATGCGGTGGGCTGGACCCACAGCACGGCACAGATTGCGTACCGCGGCAAAGAAAATACCGTACATACGGTGGAGATTCGAAAGAATCCGGAAACAAAGGATAAGAAGTTTACGATTTTGGGCTTCGGATATGAAGCGCCGGAAGCGTAACTGCTTATAGAGAAGGAATGTAGAAAGGATTTAAGAAGATGAAAAAGAAAGTATTGTTTTTCGTTGCATGTGCGACAGCATTGGCGCTGGCGGCATGTAACAAGCCGACCACCGCAGAGCCGGAAGCGACTCCGACGGCAGCTGTAGAGGCAACCGCAACTCCGGAACCGACGGCAACTCCGGAACCGACAGCGACTCCGAAGCCGACCGCAACCCCGAAACCGACCGCAACTCCGAAGCCGACCCAGGATCCGAACTGGTATGAGAATATGCTGGCAGATTCTGTGATGTCTACCGGAAACAATGCGCGTTTAAAGAAGGTGCTTGAAAAGGCAAGAAACGGTGAGACCGTAAATATTGCTACCTTGGGCGGTTCCATTACCGAAGGAGGTAATGCAAGCCCGATGAGCAAGGGGTATGCTTATTTGTTTGCGGAAGAGTTCGGCAAGACGTATGGTGTAAACGGCGGTGAAAACATCAATTATGTAAATGCGGGCTTAAGCGGAACTCCGTCTTCGCTCGGTGTAATCCGTTTCCAGCGTGATGTTGTGGAAGCTTTGGGAGCAGAGCCGGATTTGTTCCTCATTGAGTTTGAAGTAAATGATTACGCAGAAGTTACTAAGGGGCGCGGTTATGAAAGTATTGTGTATGATGTACTTTCTCAGGATAACGATGCTGCGGTGATTATGATTTTTGCGGTAAGAGATGATATGTGGAATGTACAGAACGAGCATATTCCGATTTCCAAGCATTACGATATCCCGGTGGTGTGTGTAAAGGACGGTATTAATCCGGCAATTACGAAGAAGTACATGACGAAGAATAAGTTCTATGCGGATTCCTATCA
Source organism: Lachnospiraceae bacterium (assembly GCA_017463035.1). GTDB lineage: Bacteria > Bacillota > Clostridia > Lachnospirales > Lachnospiraceae > SIG307. The sequence continues at coordinate 3,703 of JAFTPY010000036.1, read as the reverse complement.
TCCGAACAACTACGGACATACCGTAATGAAGGATTTTATCATGGAGTTGATTCGTACCGTGGATGAGGAAGAAGCGGAAGAAATGAATGCAATTCCGGAAAATGCTGTAAAGGGTAGAGATTTCTCCGGTATGGAGATGATTACCTCTAAGTATACGGATGTTACCTTTGAATTGGGTGCATTTACGAAGGCAGATACCGGCGGACAGGGCTTTGTTGTAAAGGGCGGTCATTCCTTCCCGGACAACTGGATGCGCGATACTTCCGCAGGCAACGAACCGTTTAAGATGACGTTGACCTGTAAGAACCTGTTGTTAAACTGCAAACAGGGCGGTAACGAGTGCGGTAACGCAGATGTTTACGTGGACGGTGAAAAAGTAATGACCGTAAACGGTGCCGGCGGTTGGGGGAACTCTAATGTAGTTCTTCTTATCGACGAGAAGGAAGCAGCGGAGCATACCGTAGAAATTCGTATGGCAGACGGTCAGGAGAATAAGACGTTTACCATTTATGCTTTCGGTTATACGAAGTAATATAGCAGGAGTAATGGAAGTGAATGCGCAGCGGCTCGGGTGTGGCGAGCTTTTGCGATAAGTTAGTACTGTAGAAAGAAATAGTCGAGGATTCTGTTATTTGTTTTTGATTTCCCGAAGGGGCGCGCTTAGAGCGCAGTCGAAATCACCTCTTAGAAAAGACTGGGCGCGAGGTCGCTCCCGAGCGTCCTAGTCGTTCTTAGAGGAAGCTTGACGGAGCGTTGCGCTCTAAAAAACAAATAACAGAATCCTCGACTATTTTTATAAAGTTCCCAATCGCAAAAGCGGGGCTGCGCATTTTATTAGGATTCCTCTATTTTGTGTAATTCCCAAACGTGGATGTTAATCGGAACAATTTCGGAGCCGCAGTAATCGCAGTTTTTACGGCCTAAATCCGTAATGGCACCGCCACAATGCGGACAGGTGGTACTGTATCCTTTGGTATAGCCGTATTCCGCGGCGTCCTGTACATACATCATGTGGGTGTTGTAGCGGGCCTGTACCTTGGTGGTGCCGGTCAGATACTGGACACCGGACTGGAACACGATAACGCAGGTGCCCGATTTTTTAGTGTAATTTTTGATTTCGGTTTGATGAATCCGGATGCCGGCAACTTTTTTTTCGTTTGACAAATAATTCTTCAGATGATCTTCTGCAATTCCCTTTAATTCTACTAAGTTAAGCTCCGGGAAGTCCTCCTGAATTGTCGGAGCGTATACGGCGGTCATGCCGGAAACCGACTTCGGGGTATTGGCAACCTCCTCGTTCCGGGTTTCGATCAGTTGCCCTAAATCATCCGTTCCGAATAAATTGTTCATAGTGTTTTTTGCCTTTTTGTAAAAGTATAAAATTGTGCAAATCAGTAAAATCAGACCAATGCCGCTGATTAGCAACGGAATGCCGATTCCGAGTATAAGTCCCATGTTGTCCTCCCTATGTGCAGCTTTTGTCGAAAACAATCTTTATGGAGAGTATAACAGAAAATCAGACGGAATGCACGCTTTTTTTACGTAAAAATAACAGAGTGAAATATTGACACTGATTTAAAAATCGTGTAGACTAGATTTTATGTGATGGAGGTTTTTATATGAGTCTGTTGGACCTGTTTTTGATTGCGGTAGGGCTTTCCATGGATGCTTTTGCGGTGGCGATTTGTAAAGGACTTTCCGTGAAGAAGGTAACGTTAAAGCACGGTATTATCGTTGGTTTGTACTTCGGTGGCTTTCAGGCGGGAATGCCGCTTCTCGGGTATTTGTTGGGAAGCAGTTTTGCAAAGTACATAGAGGCCTTTGACCACTGGGTAGCCTTTGTTCTTTTAGGAATCATCGGCATTAACATGATAAGAGAGTCCCGGGAACAGGAAGAGGAATTGAATTCTTCTTTCGGCTTTAAGGCAATGCTTCCTATGGCGGTAGCTACCAGCATCGATGCATTGGCAGTGGGCGTTTCTTTTGCTTTCATGCGGGTGCAGATAGGTTGGGCTGTGACCTTTATCGGTGTGATTACCTTTACGTTGTCTGCTGTTGGCGTGAAAATCGGCAATCATTTCGGTGTAAAGTATAAGTCGAAGGCGGAGTTGTTCGGCGGTATTGTATTGATATTGTTGGGAACGAAGATTTTATTGGAGCATTTGGGAATTTTGTAAGTAGAGAAGAGAGGACAAACGAGATGAAAATCGGATTTGATAATGACAAATATCTGAAGATGCAGTCGGAATATATTATGAAGCGAATCGAGAAATTCGGAGATAAGCTTTATTTGGAGTTCGGCGGAAAGCTTTTGGATGATTATCATGCGTCCAGAGTACTGCCGGGCTTTGAGCCGGACAGCAAATTAAAGATGCTTCTGAAGCTTGCGGATAAAGCGGAAGTGATTATTGTCATCGGTGCGGATTCGATTGAACAGAATAAAAAACGTGAGGATTTGGGCATCACCTATGATGAGGATGTGGTGCGTCTTGTGGAAGGGTATCGCGATTGCGGTTTATATGTCGGCAGTGTGGTCGTGACCAAGTATGCAGGACAGGTTGCGGCGGATTTGTTTAAAGAAAAATTGGAGAAGAAGGGAATCAAGGTTTACCGTCATTATGTAATTGAGGGGTATCCGACCAATGTTTCTCAGATTGTCAGTGATGAGGGCTTCGGAAAGAACGACTATGTGGAGACAAGCCGTCCGCTTGTGGTGGTAACCGCACCGGGACCGGGCAGCGGCAAGATGGCCACCTGTCTTTCCCAGTTATATCATGAAAATAAGCGGGGAATTAAGGCCGGCTATGCGAAGTTTGAGACTTTCCCGATTTGGAATCTGCCGTTAAAGCATCCTGTAAATCTGGCATATGAGGCAGCTACGGCTGATTTGAACGATGTGAATATGATTGATCCGTTCCATTTGGAGGCTTACGGAGAGACCGCGGTAAATTATAACCGTGATATCGAGATATTTCCGGTGCTGAATGCCGTGTTTGATGAGATTTACGGGGAGAACCTGTATAAGTCTCCTACCGATATGGGCGTAAACATGGCAGGAAATTGTATTATAGACGATGAGGTTTGTTGTCAGGCTTCCCGGATGGAAGTAATTCGCCGGTATTATCGTGCCATGAATAAGCTTGCAAAGGGCGAGGATACGGAAAACGAAGTTTATAAGATTGAAATTTTGATGAAGCAGGCAAAGGTAACGACGGACGATCGTGCGGTTACCGTTGCGGCAAAGAAACGTGCGGAGGCTTTGGGAGTTGCTACGGCGGCCATTGAGCTTGCGGACGGTACGGTGATTACGTCAAAGACTTCGGATTTGCTCGGTGCATCCGCAGCGTTGTTGTTAAACGCATTAAAATATCTTGCGGGAGTGAACCATGATACACACTTGATTTCTCCGCAGGCAATAGAGCCGATTCAGGACTTAAAGGTAGGTTACCTAGGAAGTAAGAATCCACGCTTACACACGGATGAAGTATTGATTGCACTGGCAATTTCCGCGGTAGATGACGAGAATGCCCGTTTAGCCATGAGTAAGCTTCCGGAGCTTCAGGGATGTCAGGTGCATACCTCGTTTATGCTCTCCGAGGTAGATCTTAGGGTATTCAAGAAGTTGGGAGTTGACTTAACCTGCGAGCCGATTTTGAAAAAAGGAATATAAGGGATCAGAGTTCCGCAAATTATTGTGGGACTC
>JAFTPY010000299.1 GCA_017463035.1 Lachnospiraceae bacterium | reverse complement strand
TGGAATACTACATCAACACCGTAAACTACGGTAATACCGCCTACGGTTTGCAGACTGCGGCTCAGGTCTATTTCAGCAAAGACGCAAAGGACCTGACACTCTCCGAGGTCACCGTACTTGCCGCAATCCCGTATTCTCCGACTTTCCAAAATCCGATTCACTACCCGGAGGACAACAAAAAACGTCGTGACGATTGTCTGATACTTATGTTGGATAACAACTTCTGTACCCAGGCAGAATACGACGAAGCCATGGCCGACGATCCGTACAGCCGTATTCAGATGGTAGCCCAGGAAAAGGACGACAATTCCTATTACAGCTACTTTACCGATGCGGTTATCGATGAGGTCATCAAAGATTTGGTAGAACGTAAGGGATATACCCAGGCACAAGCCACCTCCATGGTATATACCAACGGATTAAAAATTTACACCACCCAGGACCGTCATATCCAGAGCATTTGTGATGAGGTATATACCGATGAGTCCATGTTTCCTGCCTTCGGTACGGGAAGCAATCAGGGTTCTTTGTATGAGCTGAGCTATGCCCTCTCTGTACAAAAGTTTGACGGTACAGTCATTCATTATCAGTTATCCGATTTGATTTCTTACTTTGACGGCTTTAAAAACGACAAATCCGTAGTTGTACAGCTGAACAAAGGTGTATATCAGTTACTTTGTGCCAGTGATGAGTCTATGACCGTATATCTGGATGAGTTCTATGCCGCACATGTTGCGGAGGCAAACGAAGAAACCGGCGAAGGAGGCGATATCGTTCTCGGTGAACGCCGTACCTTTACCCCTCAGCCACAATCCTCCTTCTGTCTGATGGACCAGTCCACCGGACAGGTACTTGCTTTGGTAGGCGGTCGCGGAGAAAAGACCGGAAGCCGTACCTTAAACCGTGCCACAACCACCACCCGTGCGGTAGGCTCCACCTTCAAGGTGCTGGCAGCGTTCCTGCCGGCCATCGACACCGGCGGTATGACACTTACCACACCGATTGATGACAGTCCTTATTATTATCCGTACTCCCAGAAGGAAGTCATCAACTGGTGGGCAGACGATGACAAGGAACACTTTAACGGTCCGTTCTATGGTCTGAACACCATTCGTCGCGGTATTTCCTATTCCATGAACGTTATAGCAGTCCGTGCACTGGAGGCCGTAACGCCGCAGATTTCTTTTAACTATTTAAAGAAGCTGGGCTTCTCCACTTTGGTAGATTCCCGCTATGACGAAGCTACCGGACAGACCTATACCGACATCAACCCGTCCCTTGCTTTAGGCGGCTTAACGGACGGTGTCACCAACCTTGAATTAACCGCCGCATACGCTGCGGTTGCAAACAACGGTGTCTACAATAAACCGTATTTATACACAAAGGTACTGGACCACGAAGGCAGGGTTATTCTTTCCAACGAACCGGAATCTACCCAGGTAATGAAGACCTCAACCTCTTACCTTTTGACAAGTGCCATGGTAGATACCATTACCGGTGGTTACCGTATGTCAACGGGTAGCAGATTAAAGTTTAAGGAATATAACATGCCGGTTGCCGGAAAAACCGGTACCGCTTCCGGAAATAACGACCTCTGGTTCTGCGGTTACACCCCGTACTACACCGCTTCCGTATGGTCCGGCTTTGATAACAACTTCTCCCAGATTAACCAAAGCTATCAGCAGGATATCTGGCGTACCATTATGGAACGGGTTCATTCAGAAAAGCAGCTTCCGTACAAGGAATTTACCGTACCGGATTCCGTAGCAACCGCAAAGATTTGTACCAAATCCGGAAAGCTGGCCATTAACGGTTTATGTGACCTGGCGGAAGGCGGTTCTACCGTACGGACCGAGTACTTCGCAAAAGGAACCGTACCGCTTGAAAAATGCGACGTTCACATCAAGGCTTCCATTTGTTCGGCATCCGGCAAACTGGCAGGTCCGGAATGTCCTGCTGCAGATGTATCGGAAAAGATTCTTCTTATAAAAACCGAGCCGGAATTACTGGATTGGGACGGAAATGTAATCGAATACACCACCTCGGATACACCGAATCTGCTTCCGACCGGTGAAGAAGCCATGTGTGCGGTTCACAACGAGGTAGCCGTGACTCCGGATCCTTTCAATCCGGATATTACCGACACTCCGGAAGACCCGAATACTCCCGAAGTTCCTCCGGAGCTCACACCTCCGACTGTACTTGTACCCTAACAATGATACCTACAACAGATGACCACACTGAAAAACGTTACAATTATTATAAAGGAGAATACAGATGAAACCCATTGCAAGCTTTACCATCAATCATTTAACCCTGTTACCGGGGGTTTATGTATCCAGAAAGGATGCGGTAGGCGATGACCTTGTTACTACCTTTGACCTTCGTGTTACAAGACCGAATGCAGAGCCGGTAATGAACACCGCAGAAGTACACACCATTGAACATTTAGCGGCTACCTTCCTGAGAAATCACGCTGAGTTCGGCTCCCGCATCGTTTACTTCGGACCGATGGGCTGCCGCACCGGCTTCTACCTCCTGCTGGCAGGCGATTACGAATCCGCCGATATTCTTCCTCTTCTTCGCGAATTATTTACCTATATTCGCGATTACAAGGGGGACGTTCCGGGTGCTTCCGCTGTGGAGTGCGGTAACTATCTTGATATGAATCTACCGATGGCCAATTATTACGGCGCACGGTATCTTACGGTATTAGAAAACATCACTCCGGAGCGTATGATATATCCGAAGTAATATTTTTATCTGTTTCAATTATTCTTTACGCAAAAAAGAGAACGGTCGAATCCGTTCTCTTTTTTACTCCTCATTCTACTTTACGTCCGCTTCACGTATCTCACCTTTCTTCTCCCATCGTTCCATACTACTCTTCTTCCGGTGTATTAAATTCCACATTCACCGTGCCGCTTCCGGAATCAATTACCAATTTCCCGGCCACATCGTTTCCGTAGCTACCGTCCTCTCTCTTCTTCCCGTTAAAGCGGAAGGTTCCTGAGCCACACTCGGCTTTCACCAAATAATCCTCTTCGTTTCCGTCGAGACGCAGATTAAGAGAACCGCTGCCGGTTTCAAACTCGCAGGTACCGGTAAGCGTCCCTTCCACCAAAACAGAACCCGAACCGGAATCCACTTTCGCCTTTTCTGCAATTACATTTCTCATGGTTACCGAACCGGAGCCACTGTCCAATCGGAGTATTCCCAGCACCGCATCTTCTACGGAAATTCCTCCGGAGCCGGTAATAAGTCCGGTTTCTTCCGCATTCGTATTCTTTAAGGTCACTCTGCCCGACCCACTGTCAATGTCAATCCGCTTTGTTTCCACATCACTTACAGCCACATTTCCCGAACCGCTGTCTATCATAAGCGTATCTGTCTGAAAAGCCTCCAGAACCACCTTTCCGGAACCGCTGTTTACCTTCACCTGCTCCGGCTGAAATGCCTCCGGAATGGTAACTACTACCGTCTCTCTCTCCGTAGCATCGTTAAAAACAAACAGCCATTTCACCTGAATCCCCGGTGCATCCTGTACAATACTGAATTTTCCGTTTGCACAACGAATCTCATATTCATCGGTTACATTCGAGGCCTCTATTGCAAGTTTTTCCCCTTGCTTTACCGTGATTTCTGCATTACAATCCACCAAAACACTCTGAATTCCGAGACTATGCGCTTCTTCAAGTGTATACTCCTGTGCCAAATCGATTCGTTCCTTGTCCTCCCCCATAAGGAAGTTCACCCCGGCAATTCCTGTGGTCACTCCCAATACTACCGACACTATCGAGCCGAAAATCACCACCGTCAGAAAGATTGCAAACGCCATGGCACAATATTTTATTACCTTTTGTATTCCGTTCATTTAATATCCACACCTCCAAACATACATAATGCATTTACGTACAGTACCGGTCCGTCATTTCGGGAAGCAACACGACTTTTTGCTCCGCCGAACAATTCCGTGCGCCTAAGCTTAACATTTACTCCTTCCGGCACCTTAATATCAATTCCTCCGAAGATTGCTGATGCTTCTATTACTGCGCCATCCTCAATCGCAACACCCCGCAAATCCAAGTCCAGACCTCCGAACACCGCATCTGCCTCACATCCGGTAAAAGGAGATTCCGTAGCCGTAACCACATTGCCGGCAAAGGTTGCCGAATACCCCTGTGTCCCGTCATAATGATGCTTTGCGCCTCCAAAGAGACTGCGGAACAAAATAGACAGACCGATAACGATGAAAATGGCCGGAATCAATATCTTTCCTAAAGTTCCTCGTTCAATCATATAATTCTGTTCCAACAACAGCAATACGCCGCATAATAAGAAAATTGAATTTACCGGTCTTACACCGTTCTTAATCATACTGATAATACTCGGGACAATAATCAACAACGTCCACCAACCCGGAAACAGCACCGGTATATCCCAAAATCCCATTACCTTTCCGAATACGAAGACACCGATGGCAATCCATACCAGTCCCCATAAAACATTCGCCAGTTTTTCTCTCATAAAAAATCCCCTTTCCTTGTTCTCTGACTTGACTTAATTGTACCTCATGCACCGCAGAAGTTCAAGTTAGAAGGTAATTAAGCTTTTCTAATCATTTTCTAATGTTCGCGTTAGCAACGAGCCATGAATAAGGACATGAGAACCCCGGGGAGAACTTCATGTTCTCAACCGGGGTTCTTGTGTTCTTATTCGCGGCGACTGCCGCGACCGAGGGAATGCAACGCATTCGCGAGGTTGGCTCGTTGCGTGTGTCCTTCCCGCGGCGACTGCCGCGACCGAGGGAATGCGAAGCATTCCAGAGGTGAGCCCGTTACCGTCTCTACCAGCCTTAAAGAACAAAAAAGCTCCCGCATACTATATACGAGAGCCGTTTCGTTCATTTATTAAGCCAACTTAGCCTTTGCAACTTCTACTAATGCTGCGAAACCTTCCGGATCATTGATAGCCATCTCGGAAAGCATCTTTCTGTTAACCTCAACCTCAGCTAACTTCAAACCGTACATGAACTTGCTGTAGGAAAGACCGTTCATTCTTGCTGCTGCATTGATACGAGCAATCCATAACTGTCTGAACTGTCTCTTTCTTTCCTTTCTACCTGCGAAAGAAGAAGTGAGAGCTCTCATAACAGACTGCTTTGCAATTCTGTACTGCTTACTTCTGGCACCTCTGTAACCCTTAGCCAGCTTTAATACTCTATTATGTCTCTTTTTTGCGTTTAAACCGCCTTTAACTCTTGCCATTCTGTTTTGCCTCCTTTACACCAAATCTTAGAGATAAGGTAAAATCTTCTTCATATTCTTTTCGTTCGTCTTATCGGTCATGGTAGCTTTTCTTAAATCTCTCTTCGTCTTAGAAGACTTCTTGGTTAAGATATGCTGCTTACCGGTCTTCATTCTCTTTAACTTACCGGTTCCCGTCATGGTAAAACGCTTTGCTGCTGCCTTATTTGTCTTTAACTTCGGCATGGTGAATCCTCCTTCATTGTACGGCTGACGCCGTAATAATAATTATCTGTCTGAAGCACTTACTGTGCGTTCATGCAACTTTTACCGCTTCTCGGCAAGCACCATAATCATGTTTCTTCCTTCGAGCTTTGCCGGCTTTTCCACAACGGCAACATCGGATACCTTCTCAAAAAACATATCCAGTACTTCCTTACCGGTTGCCATATGTGCCATCTCACGACCGCGGAAACGAAGCGCAACCTTTACCTTATTGCCCTTCTCCAGGAACTTGCGTGCCTGATTTGCCTTGGTGGTCAAATCGTTCACATCAATAT
>JAFTPY010000298.1 GCA_017463035.1 Lachnospiraceae bacterium | reverse complement strand
CCGGAAGAGAAGAGGATGCAAAGTTTTTCGGTGTGTCTATCAGTCCGGAGAAGGAAATGATTTATATTGCAACGAGAAAGGCCGACCGGCCGGAGATTATGCGGGCGATTATGGAGAAGGCCGGGCCGCAGACCGACGCTAAGGCAGTGGTGTTCTCCCTGCCGGTAGAGGACATTGCAGGCCTTACCGCTCTCATGGAGCCGGAGGCGTAGGTCAAAGGTACGGGCTGTCGCCCGGGGGATGAGGATCTCGGGCGCAGAACTTTTCGACTCAGCTAAAAACGCGGCCCTTCGGGCAAATTCAAAAAACGAACAAATCAATTCCGGCTATTTTATTTTGTGCATTAATATCGAAAAGTTCTGCGCCCTTTTGTCTGCGACAAGTCCCGGTGACAGCCCTGTTATGCGGGGGATAGGAGCACTTTTAAGATTCTTGTATTTTATAAAGCATTGTGTGGTTGACGTTCCTACTCCTTCTTCCTCAAATCCGGCTCGTTATCCAGAAAACATGCTCTCTTCAGTGCGGAGCTTCCGAATTTGCCGCGGATTTCGTCTACGGCAGCGTTAAGCTTGGAAAGCTTCTCGCGCTTACCGGTGTCGAAGAGGTCGTACTGGAAGCAGGCGTCGTCAGTGACGTTGCCGGTGGAGACACCGAGAAGTCGTATCGGAGAACCGTCCCAAAGCTCGTAAAAGAGCTTACGGGCGGCAGAATATAGTTGTTCGGTTGTATTGTCCGGAGCGGTCAGTTGTCCCTGTCTGCTCCGGCTTTTTAAGTCGGTGTCCTTAATCGTAACGGATACCATGGAAATATAGGCACGGTCCTTACGAATGCGAGCTCCGACCTTTTCGCAGAGGGCAAGAAGAATCCGTTCGGCTTCCGCGCCGTTTGTGACATCTGCCGGAAGGGTGGTGGAGTTACCGTAGCTTTTGGAGGCGGAAGGCTCGTCCGTTACGGTGGCGGTGTCGATACCGTTGGCAGCCTCATGTAAAAAGATGCCCTGCTTCTTAAAGTGGGAGACAAGGATATCCTTGTCGGTGTGAGCCAAATCACCGATGGTACGGATGCCCAATGCCCGCAGGCGTTCTGCGGTGGAGTGTCCCACATACAGCAAATCCCCTACGGGAAGAGGCCAGAACTTTGCCGGAAGTTCCTCTGGGAATAGGGTATGTACCAGATCCGGCTTCTTAAAATCCGAAGCGGTTTTTGCCAACAGGCGGTTCACGGAGATGCCGATATTGACGGTAAAGCCCAGTTCTTCCCGTACCTCATCCTTTAGCTTATGGGCAAAGGCTACCAAATCCCCGTACAGTCCTTCCGTACCGGTCATGTCGCAGAAGGCTTCGTCGATGCTGAACTGTTCCACTACCGGAGAATATCGTCGCAGAAGCTCCATAAAGGCCCGGGAACGTTCCAGATACAGAGAATGATTCGGCTTTGCAATGTAGAGATTGGGGCATTTTTGCAAAGCCTTTACAATGGGTTCTCCGGTGAGAACGCCGCATTGCTTGGCAAGGGTGGACTTTGCCAAAACGATGCCGTGACGGGCTTCCCTGTCTCCGCCGATAATGGCGGGAATGGTGCGGATGTCCAATGTCTCGCCCAAATCCTGCAGGCGGTGTTGGGCTTCCCAGCTAAGGAATGCGGAATTCACATCAATATGAAAAATCACCGGTTTTGCCATGGAAGCCTCCTTTCCTGCTTATACTGTCGGATGCGTCAGCCTGTAGGGACGTAATGTCCGTTTATAACGGAAGAACGCTTCTTACAACAGAACTTATGTTTGTTCTAATTATAACAGAGATGCTTTAATTTCGCAAGGCAATATGAACTGAGAGTGGCGAAACGAAGAGGGAGACGGAACTGGAGTTTTAAATCAAAACAAAATAGAGTGGATAAAGTTTATTTTTTCTGTACATACTGCCATTAGAGTAAGAAATCGGAGGGAAATACAATGGCAGTTGAGTTTAAAACCAGTGAAACCAAGGACAACTTAATGCGTGCTTTTGCGGGCGAAAGTCAGGCGAGAAATCGTTATACCTTTGCGGCCGGTCAGGCAAAGCAGCAGAAACTACACATCATTGAGGCGGTGTTTACCTTTACCGCAAATCAGGAGAAGGAGCATGCGGAGATTTTCTACAATCATTTGTCCGAGCTTGCGGGAGAAACCATTCATGTGGACGGAGGCTATCCGGTGGATATTACAAACAGCATCACGGAGCTTCTCCGCATGGCGCAGCATAATGAGTATGAGGAACATGATGATGTGTACCGTGCCTTTGCGGAAAAAGCAAAGGAAGAAGGATTCTTAAAGGTGGCATCTTCCTTTGAGCAGATTGCGAAAATTGAGAAGATTCACGGCAATCGTTTCGGTGCTTTGGCGGAGCTTTTGGAAAAGAATCAGCTCTTTATCTCTGATGTAAAGACCGGGTGGTTTTGCCTGAACTGCGGTCACGTATTCGAGGGAACCCAGGCACCGGAGCAGTGTCCGGTCTGTTCCCATGACAAGGGATATTTTGTACGTCTGGAGCTGGCACCGTATACCGGAAATTGTTGCGTGGAGGGGATGCTCGGTTAGTTCCGACACCGGATAAAATAAATAAAAATCTTTTCAAAAAGGGGTTGTATGCCCCTTTTTGTTTTGGTATAATTGTTATTGTGAGTGAGAAGAATTGCCTGATGATGGGGAGCGGTTAAGAGGGAGCATGGAAGGTTTTCTATCCGTCTTAATTTTTTTGCTATTCTTTGTAAAATTTTGGGGATATAAATTGCCGGTTCCGGCGTTTATATACAATAAAACACTTTAGGAGGACGAGCAAATGAAACTTATTTACGATGTAGAAGACAAAATGAGCTTCGGCAAAATGGTTGTCTTTGCAATTCAGCAGTTGCTTGCAATTATGGCTGCAACCCTTGTAGTTCCGATGATTATCGGAAACGGAATGAAGTCTGAGGCGGCATTATTCGGTGCAGGTGTCGGTACCTTAGTGTACATTGCTTTCACGAAAAAGAAGAGCCCGGTATTCCTCGGTTCTTCGTTCGTATTCCTTGGTTCCATGGGGGCTGCTTTTGCAGGCGGTGTGTCCATGGCAGTGGGATATTTGGGATTGATTCTCGGCGCGATTTTTGCGGGACTTGTATATGTGGTAATTGCGATTGTTGTTAAGTTTGTAGGT
>JAFTPY010000035.1 GCA_017463035.1 Lachnospiraceae bacterium | reverse complement strand
TTACTGGCTGCGGCGGGTTCCTTTTACCGTGAGGTCAATGTGCGGTTGGATTTGATTTTTGACGGTACGGATAAGCTGACGTTAAAGATTTTGCCGGCGGGAGAGACAACGCCTAAGTTTCTTCGCTTTTCGCCGGAACTTTCGGAATTGCGGGGAGACCGGACAGGACGGTATTGCCTGCGGGTGTTCTTTGTAAAACGGGATGTAATGGTAATTCAGTTGAAGGACACAGGGTTCGGAGCGTTTTATCCGACCTCTCACCGGATTTACGAGGAAGTGGTGGATTTTTCCCGTTGGGAGCAGTAGACTTACGGAAAGGAGGGGAATTCTATGGCAAGAGTGGTTGTATGTGCAGGGAAACGAAGCGGAGTTCCCCTGTATCTTAATAATGTAAACAGTCCGCTGTACTCTGCGGAAGAGATTTGTTTTTATTTGTATCATCATGCCTCTACCGCGGAGGATTACGTGACTCAGGACAGTCTGGCGGATTACTATGAGTCGGAGCTTGGGTTGCCTTCGGTGGCGGAGCGTTTGCGGGTATTAAAGGCGTCCGGGGCAGGGCTTAAGGAATACGTTTCCGTAATATTCGGAGCAACGGCAATGTATACCCCGGAGGAGGTTGCGGAGTACCTGAAGGAAACGGAACGTTTGCTGGATATGAAATACTGGCAGAGGCAAAAGGCGAAGGCGGACGTGTATCTGGAGCACCGGAATTACCGGGATGCCATGGGACTGTACGAGCAGTTGTTACGGAATCGGAAGGAGAATGAGATACCGGAGGTGGCATCCGGAAATATTTACCACAATCTGGCGGTATGCGAGTTGCATATTACCGGAGCGGGGAGCGCGGCAGGGCATTTTGCGGAGGCGTACGAGAAAAACCGGAGTCCGGAATCGTTGCGTTCCTATCTGATAGCACTTCGGTTGGCACAGAAGGACAACGAATATCTGACGGCACTGGACGTTTATGATGTATCGGAATATATGCGGACGGAAATGGATGCCATGATGTTTGAGTGTATGGTAGAAGCGGGGGAGTCCCGGGAATATCAGGAGCTGCAGAGGATAAAGAAGTTGTTTTCCGACGGACAGCTGGCAGAGTATCAAACGGCGACCCATCAGCTGTTGGAGATGTTTAAGAAACAGTATCGTGCAGATAATATGTAGAACGGTGAGGATTTTGTATGGGCTTGTTTTCCTGGTTTAAGAAAAAAAAGAAGAAAGCTGAGGCAACGGAAGTCCGTCAGGCCGGATTGTCGGGAACCATCGAGGACAGTGCGGTACGGCAGGCGTTTTATAAAGAGTGCAGTGATTTGATTGATGAGGCTGTACTTCAGAGCGAGCAGGCAAAAAACGAATACAGTCTGGTGACCACCTATTTGTCGGATGTGCAGAAAATCGAAGCACTGACCGGAGAAAGTAAAGCAGAGGTAGAAGCGGCGGCCAACAGTCTGATTGCGTTGGAAAAGGAGAAGGAAAAGCTTCGTACAAAGGAACCTTCTATTTCCGAGGCACAGAAAGGTTTTTTTGCGTTGCACGAGGAAGAGATGCCGAGGACAATTCGTTGGCTTAAGGGAGAAGAGGAGCATCAGAGGGAAATCGAAAGCAAGATGCGATATTTGGAAGGGGAAAAGGCGGCATACCGGATGGAGAGGGAGGAGTGCCTGGACCGGAATGAGTTTTTCAAAAAGCTGATGATAGGCATCAGTGTGGGTGTAGTGGGCTTTTTGATTCTTTTTTATCTGATCGGGGAAAAGACCGGAAAGGATTTGCGAATCCCGTTTTTGCTGACGGTAATCGCGGCACTGCTGTTTGCCATGTATTTGCTTGTTTCCACCAGAAAAAACATCTATAATATGAAAGTGGCGGAGATAAGACGAAATCAGGTAATTGAGGTGGAAAATAAGATGAAACTCCGGTATGTGAACTGTACCTGGGGGATTGAATATGCATACGAAAAATATCATACCTCCGGTTCCATGCATCTGGAGTCCATGTGGAGGGAATACCTGCGTATCCGGGCTGAGGAGGAGGCCAGCCGGAAAAATGAGCGTCAGCAGGAGGTGCATCGGGGTGTAATTATCGCGCAGCTTCGGCGGGCGGGGGTTTCCGATACCGGCATCTGGGTGATGCAGCCGCAGGCCTTAATTGATAAGAATGAAATGGTGGAAGTACGTCACAGTTTAAATGTAAGACGGCAGAAATTACGAGAGCATATCGACTATAATATGAAACAAAAGGAACGAAACGAAACGGCAATTATCCGGTTTGTAAAGGAACATCCGGAATATGCGGAAGAGGTAAAGGATTTATTTGAACGGTATCGTTTGTTGCAGCGTATGTAACGAAAACCGGAAAGGAGGCGGAGAATATGGCGGATGACAGAATCAAAAAGGTACGGCAGTTTTGTGTTTCGGTTATGATTCTCTGTCTTATGTTTTTCGGCGTTTTTATGGTACAGGAGCGGACTGGGCTTCAGTCTGCAAAGGCAGAGGAGGTCGTGAGTCAACCGGGAACAGCACCGGAGGAGGGGCAGGAAAAGGAGATTGAGGATGTATCCGACCTGGGAGTGCACGGAGATGCGACGGTGGAAAGCTCTGCCTGGTCCCGGATTTTCGGAACAAAGGTCCCGGAGATTGCAAAGAAGCAGGGAAGTGCCTGTGTTCTGATAAAGAAAAAGGATGCGGTTCCGGAAAGCATTACGGAGGAAAAGATTTACCGTAAGGTGACGGTGAAGTTTCAGGGAATACTTTCGGCGGAGGATGTTTACCGTGTGTCCGGAGAGCGTATGTATGAGGGAATTCCGGAGATTGA
Organism: Lachnospiraceae bacterium; assembly: GCA_017463035.1. GTDB lineage: Bacteria > Bacillota > Clostridia > Lachnospirales > Lachnospiraceae > SIG307. Next base: position 2,053 of record JAFTPY010000035.1, on the reverse strand, counting down.
AGAGGTAGTGATACCGGAGGAACTGAAAAACGTACCGCTTACCCGAGAACCGAAAACCCCGGGGGAAGACTTACTTTTGGGACTGTCACTGCACGAGAAGGACGGAATGACCGAGGTGGTACTGGAGTTTAACTCCGTGTATGAAGTGACCGCCACGGAGGACGAGGAATTTCTATATCTCAGTCTTGTACGGCCTCATGAAAAGTACGATAAAATTATCGTAATCGATCCGGGACACGGAGGAATCGACCCGGGAACCAGCGGCGGAGGATATACGGAGGCTTCCGTCAATCTGGCGGTGGCAAAGTATCTGAAGGAGCTTTTGGATGAGAGAGAAGATTGGAAGGTGTATTATACGAGATTGAACAATACACTTCCGGATTTGTCCACGCGGGTGGAGTTTGCCAATGCATTGCACGCGGATATGCTGGTCAGCATTCACTGCAATTACAATCCGGTTAGTGTGGTAAACGGCGTAGAGGTGCTGTACAGCAAGGTACAGGGAGCAGAGGATGTCTTTAACTCTAAGTATCTGGCGGGACTTTGCAGTACCTATGTTGCGGAGGAAACAGGACTGAAGGAACGGCCGCTGGTGGAGCGCTCTTCTAATCTCCATATAATTAAGTACTGTAAGATGCCGATGGCGCTGATTGAGTTCGGCTATATGTCGAATCGCAAGGATTTGGCGTTGATTACAACGGAAGAAGCACAAAGAGGATGTGCACGGGCGATTTATCGTGCCATAGAAGAAGGATATCAAACCTTGGAGGAAAAGGATGACTAGAATTATTTTTGCAACCGGAAATGCCGGTAAGATGAAGGAAATCAGAGAGATTTTAAGCGATTTACCGTATGAGGTAGTGTCTATGAAGGAGGCGGGAGTGACCGCAGATATCGTGGAGGACGGTTCTACCTTTGAGGAGAATGCTATGATTAAGGCAAAGACCATTGCGGAGCTGACGGGAGAGATTGCCATGGCGGACGATTCCGGCCTTGAGGTGGATTACCTTGACAAGGCACCGGGCATTTATTCCGCACGGTTTTTGGGAGAAGATACTTCCTATGAGATAAAGAACAAATACTTAATCGATCAGCTGGAAGGAGTGGAAGGGGACGACCGTTCCGCACGGTTCGTTTGCGCCATTGCCTGTGTATGGCCGGACGGGAAGAGCAAGGTTTGCCGTGCTACCATCGAGGGTGTGCTGGCAAAGGCACCGGCAGGGGAGAACGGGTTCGGGTACGACCCGATTTTCTACGTGCCGCAGTACGGAAAGACCACGGCAGAGCTTTCCATGGAAGAAAAGAACGAAATCAGTCATCGCGCCAAGGCGTTACGGGAAATGAAGAAGGAGTTTTAACGTGAAAGCAGTGATCGTAAGCGACTCCCACGGACGATTCGGCGGGATTCAGGAGATAATAGAGCGTGAGGCTCCCTTTGATGTGTTTTTGCACGCAGGAGATATTCAAGGCGGCATCGGGCGCATCGAGGAATGGGCCGGTTGTCCGGTGTATGCGGTAAAGGGAAACTGTGACTGGTCCGGGGATTTTCCGCAGGAGGTTATGGTGCCTTTCGGAAGTCATATCATCTTTCTGACCCACGGGCACCGGCATGCGGTAAAGGTGGAGAAGGAGACCATTGCGCGGACGGCAAAGAATCTGGGGGCGGACATAGCGGTCCACGGGCATTCCCACATTCCGTCCGCGGACGAACGGTACGGTGTCATCGTACTCTGTCCGGGCAGTGTATCGGAGCCTCGTCAGCCGAACCGCAGACCGACCTATATCGTGCTGGAAACGGTGCCGGGAGGACGTGTGAAATGGGACATAAAGTACGTGGAATAGACGGATTTTGACAACGGGAGAACCGGTTCGTTTCGGGAGAATTGTGCCAAACGGAAAAATCTTTCATTTTTTTAAAAAAGTTGTTGACAATTTAGAGAACGTCATATATAATATGTCTTGCGTCACGAAAAAGGAATCTCGGTTCCAAAAAACTCTGACCGGGGTGTGGCTCAGTTTGGCTAGAGTGCTTGATTTGGGATCAAGAGGTCGC
>JAFTPY010000297.1 GCA_017463035.1 Lachnospiraceae bacterium | reverse complement strand
CCGCCCAGAACAGACGTCTCCGCTTCGCTTCGGTCCGCGCAGAACCGAGGTCCCCCGAACCTCGTGCGCCTTCTCACGTACAATGCAACTTTGGTCGTCTTCGAACGAGTTGAATTCTACGTTTCACTTCGGTCCGCCCAGAACAGACGTCTCCGTTTCGCTTCGGTCCGCCCAGAACAGACGTCACCCGGACGTCTTGGGCCTTCTCACGTACAATGCAACTTTGGTCGTCTTCGAACGAGTTCGAAATCTCCGCTTCAATCGGTCTGTTATAAGAGTATGAGGTCCTTTACAAAGGGATAGATTTGGGATATGATATGGATGAGAAGGGAGAGAAGCCCATGAATATAGTTGAGAAGATTTATTGCAGAGTAATTCAAGTGTGTTTTAAAGTTGTCTTACCGGTACTTCCATATCGTGATCCGGTGGTGCTGGCTTCGGAAGAGGATATTGTCGCTGTGTTAAGAGAGAAAAAGGTATTTTCTGTATTAATCGTGACGGATGAAAGTATATATGGTTTGGGATTAGTGGAGAAGCTGAAGACAATGATGAATTCAGCGGGGATTACGTATACTGTGTATGACAAAACCCTTGCAAATCCTACAATTGCAAATGTAGAAGAGGCGAGAATGTTATATTTGGAAAATGAATGTGAAGCCATTGTAGGGTTCGGAGGCGGGTCTCCTATGGATTGCGCAAAGGCCGTGGGAGCACGGATTGTAAAGCCGAAGCAGCCGATTCCGAAGATGAAAGGTATTTTGAAGATTCATAAGCGGTTACCGCTTTTTATTGCGGTGCCGACTACTGCGGGTACAGGGAGTGAGACAACGTTGGCGGCGGTGATTACGGACGGAGAGACCAGACATAAGTTTCCGATGAATGATTTTCCGTTAATTCCCCGTTATGCGGCATTGATGCCGGAGGTGACGAAGGGGTTGCCACCGTTTATTACCGCAACCACGGGGATGGATGCCCTGACTCATGCGGTGGAGGCTTATATCGGACGTTCTACTACGAAGGAAACCCGTAGATATGCATTAGAAGCGACAAGACTGATTTTTGGAAATATTGAGAAAGTATATATAAACGGGACTGATATGGAAGCAAGAAAAAATATGCTTTATGCTTCGTTCTTGGCCGGCAAGGCGTTTTCTAAGTCCTATGTAGGGTATTGTCATGCGGTGGCACATTCGCTTGGCGGAAAGTATAATACGTCTCATGGGCTTGCTAATGCGGTATTGTTGCCGTACGTGTTAAAGGCGTATGGCGAAACGGTGTATCGGAAATTGAAAGAACTGGCAGTGGCAGCAGGGCTTGTATCGGAAATGGCAGATGAAGAAGAAACTGCAAAATTATTTATTGAAAAAATATGTGCATTGAATGAAGCCATGGGAATTCCTGCAAAGTTGCAGGGGATTTGTACAGAAGATATTCCGGAACTGGCAAAGCTGGCTGCGAAAGAAGGAAATCCGTTGTATCCGGTGCCGAAGTTAATGGGCGCAAAAGAGTTAGAGCAATTCTATTATGATGTGATAGAAGATAAGAAGAGCGGTTAATGTTATGATTTCACAACATTAACCGCTTATTTTGTAGCATTAGCTAAGTCACATTTTTGTGGACCACATGCTGCAATCCAGTACTCTGGTAGCAAAGTCTTCATAGAAGTCCGGCTCGTGGCAAATGAGAAGAATGCTTCCCTTATATGCGGTAAGTGCACGCTTTAATTCGTCCTTTGCATCCACATCCAGGTGGTTGGTCGGCTCGTCCAAAAGGAGAACGTTGGTCTCTTTGTTAATGAGTTTACAGAGGCGTACCTTTGCCTGTTCACCACCGGAGAGAACACGAACCTGACTTTCGATGTGCTTGGTGGTAAGTCCGCATTTTGCAAGGGCGGATCGAATCTCATATTGGGTAAAGGACGGGAAGCTCTGCCAAAGCTCTTCGATACAGGTGTTATTTTTTGCACCGGTCATTTCCTGTTCAAAGTAGCCCGGATATAGATAATCACCCAGGGTCACTTTGCCGGAAATCGGAGGAATAATACCGAGAATACTCTTTAATAAAGTAGTCTTACCGATACCGTTAGCTCCCTTTAATACCAGCTTTTCGCCACGCTCCATGGAAATGGTAATGGAGCGGGAAAGCGGCTCATCATAGCCGATTACCAGGCCTTCCGTCTGGAAAATGTAGCGGCTGGCAGCACGGGCCTCCTTAAAGTGAAATTCCGGCTTCGGGCGCTCTGCGGCAAGCTCGATTACCTCCATTTTGTCCAGCTTTTTCTGTCGGGACATAGCCATATTACGGGTAGCAACTCTGGCTTTGTTTCTGGCAACAAAGTCTTTTAACTCACTGATTTCCTGCTGCTGACGCTTATATGCGGCCTCCAGCTGGGCTTTCTTTACGGCGTAAACCTCTTCGAACTTATTGTAGTCACCTACATAACGGGTCAGTTCGCCGTTTTCCATATGATATACCAAATTAATAACACTGTTTAAGAACGGAATGTCATGGGAAATTAAAATAAAGGCATTCTCGTAATCAATCAGGTAACGCTTTAGCCATTCGATATGCTCCACATCCAGGTAGTTAGTCGGCTCGTCCAGAAGCAGGATATCCGGCTTCTCCAATAGGAGCTTTCCCAGTAATACCTTGGTACGCTGACCGCCGGAAAGTGCGGTAACATCCGTATCCAGTCCCATAGCATCCAATCCGAAAGCGTGGGCAATTTCATCGATTTTTGTATCAATAATATAGAAGTCATGTACATCCAGCAAATCCTGAATATTACCGAATTCCTCCATCATTCCCGGAAGCTCTTCGTCGGAGGCTTCACCCATGGCAGCGCAAAGCTCGGTCATGCGGGCCTCTACGTCATAGAGAAACTCAAATGCAGACTTTAATACATCGCGAATGGTCATGCCCGGCTGTAATACCGAGTGCTGGTCCAGATATCCCACGCGGACATCCTTTGCCCATTCAACCTTTCCTTCGTCCGGCATCATCTTTCCGGTAATAATGTTTAAGAAGGTGGATTTGCCTTCGCCGTTGGCACCGATTAAGCCCACGTGCTCGCCCTTTAATAAACGGAAGGAGACATCCTTTAACAGGGTACGGTCACCGAAGCCGTGGTTCAAATCCGAAACACATAAAATGCTCATAAATACAATCCTTTCCAATGCCGCCATAACGGCACATTTGAGGTAGTGCATAAGCACTAAAACAGTCCCATTATACCCGATATATCCAAAATTTGCAAGTCAAAGTTAAAAAGTAAAAAGGCTGCCGGGGAAGGCAGCCTTTCATGAGGGGAGTATAAATATTAATAAGGGGTTATATCGTGTCAAAGACTTAGGGGAATCTTTAACACACCCTTATTCTATTGCATTTGTCTGCAAAAAGCAATTAAAAAAGTATAAAGAAAAAGTAAAACAATATAAAGAAATGAGGGAAGAGACAAGGAGGATGTGCATATAGTAAAAGGAAGAGCATGAGAATCGAAGGTATGACGGACTATGTGGATTGTCGTAGCATTGGTAACGGACCTTTGTTTATATTTGTTTGCGGGACATGATATTGCATTGGACTTTTTAGGAGGATATCTGATCGAGCTGAGTCTGAGTGTAGATAACTTATTTGTCTTTTTAACGATTTTTACATCCTTTGGAGTTCCGGAGCAGTTTCGGCACCGGGTGCTACATTACGGAATCATCGGTGCGGCGGTGTTGCGTCTGGTATTTATTCTATTTGGTGTAGCGGTTGTTTCGCGATTTGAATGGATATTATATTTGTTTGGTGTGGTGCTGGTTATTAACGGTGTGAAAATGTTTTTTTCACAGGAAGAGAAGGAGGGAAATAAGGAAAATTCCTGGGGAATGCGACTGGTGCGAAAATTTGTGCCTATCACGGAAGAATTTCACGGGAATTGTTTTTTTGTCCTAAAAGAAAAAAATTCCGTAAAAGGAAAGAGAGAAAATAAAACAAAGAAATGCCGCTATGCCACTCCGTTATTTGTAGCTTTGGTGGTAGTAGAATTGTCGGATATTATTTTTGCCATTGATTCCGTACCGGCGGTATTTTCGGTTACCACCAATCCGGTCATTGTGTATACCTCCAATTTATTGGCGATTTTAGGATTGCGACAAATGTATTTCGGTTTAGAAAAGCTGGCAAATCGCTTTATATATGTTAAATACGGGATAGCAACGGTATTGGTTTTTACCGGAATAAAGTTGGTTGCGGAAATGTTTGATCGGACAATCTCCACTGCGGGTTCGATTTGTTTTATTTTGATTGCTTTGTCTGCCTGTATGCTGGCATCTTTGTTTGCGACAAAAAAAGGAAGTGTATAAATCAAGTGCTTCTGCAAATACTATGTCCTGTAACCGAAAACCAAGTGTTCATCAGGAGGTAGCAGTATGTCTTATAATAATGAGAATACCCAGAACAATGCAAAGAACAATACCCAGAACAAGACTCAGAACAACGCTCAGAACGGTGGTATGAAGGATAATACCCAGAACGGTGGTATGAGCAACAAGACTCAGAACAATACCCAGAACTGCCGTAACTGTGCTCGTAACGCAAGCAAGAACGAAAGCAATCGTTAGTTTTTAGCCGGGGCGGGGCTGTCGCAAGGAAGATTTGCGGCGGCTCCCTCTTGCTTTCCGGTGTATGTAATCAAAAGTCGTCGGATAAATCATTTGCTTGTTTGCAAGTCGCAACGCTTCGTCAATCTACCTCCAAGAACGACTAGGACGCTCGGGAGCGACCTCGCGCCCAGTCTTTTCTAGGAGGTGATATCGACTGCGCTAAAGACGCGACCCTTCGGGAAAAGCAAAATCAAATGATTTATCCGGCGACTTTTTTGCTTATCGTATCTTTCAGAAAGCAAGAGTTCGTCGCGACCGCGTTTATCTATTATTCTCTCGCGACAGCTCGTCCGAGAGAGGAGAGTACCGGGAGAGGGTGACCGGAAAGGAACGTTTCGGAAGGAGTACCGGCAAGCGTATCGGAGTTTCTTTTTTCAAGAATAGACAAGTGTTGGCAGGTTTGGTAAAATGGTAAGGAAAAAATTTTTTTACTTTTGGAAATAAATTTACCCTCTTACTACGTCTAATAGGTGAAAGGAGGTAAGGGAGTGAAAAAAGAGGAATTTACATATCGTGTGGAAGCCATACGGGGACAATTATATAAAACGGCTATGTTGTATCCCGGTGGGAGGTACACCGTTTTTCTTTTTTTCATATACTATAGCAGGGAATTGTTTCCCTGATTACCCGAAAGGAGGCGTATGGAATGTACCGATATGTGATAACCTTAGGAGAATTAAGAAAACTGCAGAAACAAGGAAATGTACGGTTGGTGGATGTGAGAGAGCCGGAAAGCTATAGAAACGGGCATATCCCGGAGGCAGTGTCGATACCGTATTCGGAGGAGCCGGATTTTTTGGAACAGTTTCAAAAAACGGGAGTCATTGTGATATGCTGTGACCGTGGAAATCTGAGCGCAAAGGTCACCTTGCGGATGCGAAAGGCGGGATATCCGGCCTACAGTCTGGCGGGAGGCTATGAAGGATACAAGCGTTTTCAAAAATAGAGTTTCTTTTTTTGACCGAGTATGTTAAGATGGTACAAAAGCATCATGTTGATAAGGTCAGAAAGGACAAAGGAATGGCAGATTTGTTTGAGTTTCTGACTCCGTGTCACTTTGGCACGGAGTCTGTTTTGAAAAAAGAGATTACGGACTTAGGGTATGAGATAAAGGCGGTAGAGGACGGTAAGGTCAGCTTTCTGGGAGATGAGACCGCAATTCCGCGGGCGAATATTTTTCTACGCACCACGGAGCGTGTGCTTTTGGTGGTTGGGCGGTTTAAAGCAACCACATTTGAAGAGTTGTTTGAAAAGACCAAGGCGCTTCCTTGGGAGCGGTATATTCCGGAGAACGGAAAGTTCTGGGTGACGAAGGCAAACTCCGTAAAGAGTAAGCTGTTCAGCCCGTCGGACATTCAGCGTATTATGAAAAAGGCCATGGTAGAGCGCATGAAGCAGAGCTACAAGAAGGAGTGGTTCCCGGAGGACGGGGCGGCTTTTCCGATTCGTGTGTCTATTATGAAGGATGAGGTAACGGTAGGCCTGGACACTTCCGGCGAGTCCTTACATAAGAGAGGCTATCGTAAGCTCAGCTCTAAGGCACCGATTACGGAGACCTTGGCAGCGGCATTGATTCTACTGACCCCGTGGAGAGAGGACCGTATTTTGGTGGATCCGTTCTGCGGCAGCGGTACCATACCGATTGAGGCGGCCATGATTGGGGCAAATATCGCACCGGGTATGAACCGTGAGTTTTTGTCCGAGGATTGGACGCACCTTGTGCCGAAGAAACTTTGGTACGATGCGATTAATGAGGCAGAGGATTTGATTAAGCGGGATGTGTCCATGCAGATTCAGGGCTATGACATTGACGGTGATATGATAAAGGCAGCACGCCAGAATGCGGAGGATGCGGGAGTGCTGGACTACATCCATTTCCAACAGCGTCCGGTGAGTCAGTTAAGTCATGCGAAAAAGTACGGCTTTGTCATTACGAACCCGCCGTATGGTGAGCGTCTGGAGGAGAAAAAGGCTCTGCCGGGCCTGTATCAGGAGTTCGGAAAGGCCTTTGCGGGACTGGACAGCTGGTCCTGTTACATGATTACCTCTTACGAGGAGGCCCAGAAGTATTTCGGTCGTCAGGCGGACAAGAACCGCAAGATTTACAACGGTATGTTAAAGACCTATTTCTATCAGTTTATGGGACCGCGCCCGCCGAAGAAAAAGCCGGAGGGGCAGTAAGACGTCCGATAGAAGCAGAGTGTACCATGGTTGCAGGCTGTAGCAAGAGAATGCATTTGATGTGAAACTGCCGGAGGATGCAGGCAGACGCTCGCTGGGGTGTAAGGAATGAAAGAGGATTTAGTTATGGAAAAGAGTAAAAAACGTCGGCTGAATTTCGGAATGGCAGGCGTCATCCTGGCGCTGGCATGGCCAACCATGTTGGAACAGCTCATGCAGACTGCCGTGCAATATATCGACACGGCCATGGTAGGCAGTCTGGGAACCCAGGCAACGGCGGCGGTAGGAGCTACTACCACGGTAAACTGGCTGGTGGGTAGTACCATCTCTGCGGTGGGTGTGGGCTTTTTGGCGTTTATCGCAAAGGCACTGGGAGCCGGAGATAAGTCGGCTGCAAAGAAGGCGGCGTCTCAGGCGGTGCTTTCCGTGCTGGTAGTAGGTGTTGCGGTTACAGTGATAACGGTAGCTTTGTCCGGGCAGATTCCGGTATGGATTCAGGTGGACGAAAGCATCCGGGATTTGGCAGGACAGTATTTCCTGATTTTATATTT
>JAFTPY010000296.1 GCA_017463035.1 Lachnospiraceae bacterium | reverse complement strand
TTTTCGCACTTTGTGTATTCGGATTAGGTATGGGTATTTACACCTGTGTATCCTGGGCACTTATGGCAGATGCCATTGACTACAACGAATGGAAGACCGGAAAGAGAGAAGAGGGTACGGTATACTCCTTACATTCCTTCTTCCGTAAGCTGGCACAGGGCGTCGGTCCTTCCGTAGTACTTTTGTTAATGGGCGCTTTAGGATATAACTCTAAGCTGGGTGTCGGTGCACAGTCCGCATCTACTGCATACAATATGTGCTGGTTGGTGGCTGCCTTGTATATGTTCAGTGCAATTATGCAGTTTATCGGTCTTGCAGTGATTTACAACCTGGACAAAAAGACGATGGCACAGATGCAGGAAGAGTTGGACGCGCGGCGCGGTAAGGCAGAATAAGGATAAGAGAGGAATTTCATATAGCGCGATGCTAGGCTGACAGACTAGTGTTCTCCAAAGCGGAGACGTCGTAAAGTTCTCATTGAACTTTGCGGCGTTTTTGCTATAATAAAAGGGATATAAGGTGTGGTTTTCGATTGATAAATAAAAGAGAATGAAAGCGACAGCGAAAGGAGCGCAATATGACACACAGAGAACGAATGGAAGCAGGATTGGTGTATGACCCATGGGATGAAGAATTGCAGGCGGAACAGACACGACGTTGGGATATTTTATATGAATATAATATGACACGCCCGACGGAGGGGAAAAGAAGGCAGGAACTGTTAAAGGAAATGCTGGGAAGTATAGGTGAGGGATGTTATATCGAGCCGCCGTTTCGTGCCAATTGGGGAGGAAAAAACTTATACTTCGGAAATCATGTATACGCAAACTTTAATTTGACTTGTGTGGACGATGCGGCAATTTTTGTTGGGGATGATACTATGTTTGCTCCGAATGTGGTGATTACGACGACCAATCATACCATTAATCCTGAGCTTCGAATGAAAAGAATGCAGTATGTGAAAGAGGTACATATCGGAAACAATGTTTGGATTGGCAGCGGTGCCGTTATTTTGCCGGGGGTAACCATCGGTGATAATTCAGTCATTGGGGCGGGCAGTATCGTAACAAAGGATATTCCGGCCAATGTGGTGGCGGTGGGCAATCCGTGCCGTGTGCTTCGTGAAATCGGAGAACGGGACAGGGAGTTCTTTTACAAGAACGAACGGATTGACTGGGAAAATTTGCGTTAAGAAAAGGAGAAATTTTGTATGCGTTTTACCTATTGTCCGCATTGCGGAACTAAATTAACAAAAAAAGAAATCGGAGATGAGGGGCCGGTCCCGTTTTGCGAACCGTGTAAGATGCCGCTGTTTGATATGTTTTCCACCTGTGTCATTTGTGCGGTGACCAATGAATGCGGTGAGGTGGCTTTGTTAAAGCAGGGAGATATATCGAATACCCGGTATGTGTGTGTGTCCGGGTATATGAAAATCGGCGAGTCGGCGGAGGAGTCGGCGGCCCGCGAGATTGAAGAGGAAATCGGTCAGAAGGTGGAAGAACTGCGCTTTGTCAGAAGTTATCCCTATGAAAAGAAGGAGATGCTGATGTTAGGCTTTCATGCGAAGGTGAAAAAGGCAGACCTAACCCTTTCTGTAGAAGTAGACGATGCGGAGTGGGTACCGTTTGCGGATGCCCTCAGTAAAATTCGGGAAGGAAGTATCGCCTGGCAGTTGGTGAAGGAAGTGATAGAATCTGTCGCTCGATAAATCGCGCAGTGGCATCGGGTGTGGCGGGCTCTTGCGACAGAAGAAAAAAGTGCTTGACCTTCCCCTTACGGGAAGGTTTACAATAAGGGTGTGAGGATGGTCCGGACATCCGTTGACAACAGAATACAGCTTGAAAACGGAGGTTTTTATGGAGAAAAAGTATACCATTGGGGAATTCGGAAGGATTTCCGGGATTTCACCGAAGACGTTACGCTTTTATGACGAAAAGGGACTGCTTAAGCCTGTGGGATATTCCGAGGCGGGATACCGGTATTATGATGAGTCGTCTTTTGTGACATTACAACGGATTTTATTGTTGCGCTATCTGGGCATGTCTTTGGAGCAGATTAAGGAAACTGTTTGTAACAGTACGCTAAGTTTGGAAGAGTCCCTGCAGGAGCAGAAGAAGCTTCTAAACGAAAAGAAACGTCATTTGGATCGGGTCATTGATGCGCTAGATAAGGTGCAAACGGCAAAAGAAGGGCAGACATGGGAGAATCTGGTGGAAGCAATCCGGATTTTAGAGGTTTCGGATATGATTATTAAGCAGTACCGGAGCGATGATAATTTAAATCGCCGAATCAGTCTGCATAATTTCAGTACCGGAAAGCTACCGTGGGCAGACTGGGTGTTGGAGAATCTGGAGCTTTCCGAAGGCATGGACATTCTTTGTCTCGGTTGCGGAAATGCTGCCAACCTGGTGGCCATGGCAGATAAATTACCACGGAATCTTACTTTTCTTTTGACGGACTATTCCGAGGGAATGTTGGAGAAAGCAAAAGAAGGTCTTGCGACAAAACAGGATGTGTTGGAAGAAAAGAATATTCGAATCAGTTATCAGATTGCAGACGCCAATTGCTTATCTTTGCTGGGAAGCTACGACCGTATTACCGCAAATCACATGCTGTATCATGTAGAAAAACGACAGGATTTGTTTCAGAAGGTAAAGAAGCTGTTAAAGCCGGGCGGAATGTTCTGTGCCACTACGGTAGGAGACACCCATATGCAGGAGCTTCACGGGTTTGTGGAACGGTTTGATGCGAAAATCGAGATGCCTTTTCAGCGGGTGTCCTGCGGATTCCGATTGGAGAACGGAAGGGAACAGTTGCAGACGGTGTTTTCTGAGATTGAATGTGTGATCTGTGATTCGGATCTTTTGGTGGATGAGGCAGAGCCGGTATATGAGTATGTGTATTCCTATCCGGGCAATGCATGGGAAATAATAAAGGACCGGAAGGAAGAGTTTCTGCGGAAGGTAGAGGAGATTATCGAGAGAGACGGAGCTTTTTATATTCATAAGTCTACGGGAATGTTCCGGTGCCGGGTGTAGGCAGAAAGGAGATATGGGGTATGGTGCAATCGAGGGCTTGGAATTGGAATGATGCCGAAAAGGGACGATGGTTGATTCCGTCGGAGGATTGTGTATATCTCCAAAAGAAATGGCAGGCAGAAGGTGCTCGGTCGGTTTTGGATTTGGGTTGCGGCCTGGGCAGACATGCCTTATATTTTGCCGGGAACGGATTTGATGTTACTGCGGTGGATTTGTCCGAAGAGGCGGTAAGATATGTGACGGAGAAGGCGGAAGAAGAGGGATTGCGGATTGCCTGCAAAATAGCGGACATGACGGAGTTGCCCTTTGAAGCGGATTCATTTGACCGAGTCTTTTCCTATCATGTGATATTCCATCAGGATACAACGGGGGTACAGAAGGTAATCGATGAGATTACCAGAGTACTGAAGCCCGGAGGAAGCGTTTTTTTGACCGTATGTTCCAAGGAACATTTTGCCTTCTCTGAGATATCTTTTCCGAAGGTGGATGAAAATACAGTATTAAAAACGGAAGGCGCAGAGGTAGACGTGCCGCATTTCTTTGCGGATAAAGAGATTATAAAAGAATTATTTCGTGAGTATAAGCTGTTGCAGGTACGCCATATTACGGAATGTGCCATGGAAGACGGGGAGAAAGAGAGGAGTCACTATTTTATTGAAGCGGCGGTGACGACGCCGGTAAGGGAGACTACAGGCGAGGAGTTAGGGAGTATAATTGCCCGGGTTCGGCAGATGGAGCAGTATTTTGAAGAAATACGGGAAGCTACGAAGAAAGATGCCGAAGCGGTACATAAGGACAAATCCGTGCGGGAAAAGTGGAAGGCTTTACTGGAATATTACGAAGGAGGTCAATGGTTAAAGGACTTCGAATGTGATGAGCGGGGAGAATTACCTCGTGACCTAAAGCGAGGTGTATTGTCGGAGGACGGCGTGTATAATTTGATAAGTGAGATAGAAGCATAGTTGAAACAAAGCTACATCCTTAGCCGGAAGGATGTAGTTTTGTTGCTGTATAAAAAAATAAGAATAGAAACCGGTATAGACAGAAACGATAACTTGTGTTAAAGTATGTCCTGGATTGTTGTGAATCAACAATCAATTACAGGAGGGAATTTGTCTGTTAGTAAGAAGAGACAAAGGAGGAGAAAACTATGAACAAAAAACTAGGGATTTTGTTGTTGGCAGTGTTGCTTTGCTTTGCGGCCTGCGGGAATGACGGAAAAGAAGCGGGAAAGGGTGTCACAGAGCCGACAAAAGCGGCTACGGTAACCGAGGCTCCGGAAGTAACCAAAGTACCGGAGGTAACCGCGACGCCGGAACCGACTGCGACACCGGTACCGGTAGAGCCGGATTATGCCAAACTGGCTGTACAGGCGGAGAATATGGTCAAGGACTATGTGGAAGCATTAAAGGCCGGTGATGTGGAAGCCATTCTTTCCATGACAAAGCCGGATAGCGATTTGTACAAGGAATTGTCTTTGATTAAGGATTATAAGACCACTGCGGAGTTTTTACAGGCGATGTTTGCTGGGTCCTGTTACTATATGGAAGGAACGTCGGAGGATACAGAGCGGAATATAAAGAGTGCAATCGAGGACGGAGATTCGGATTTCTATTTACACTATGTGGATATGGCGATGCCGGATAAGCTTCACTTTTCGGAGTTTATTCCGAATGCAATGTTTGAAGACGGTGAGCTGATTCCGGAGGATTATGCTCCGGCAACCAACGAGGAAGCAATGCAGGTGGTAAAGGCTGTGGCGAAGGAATTACCGGTAACATTGCAAAACATAAAGCTTACCACCCCGGATGAGAACGGTAAGATGTATGTGAAATCCGGAACCGACTACTTTGACTTCTTGTTCGACACATTATATGAAAGAGATTTAACGGAGGACTTTGTTATCAACTATGTAACCGAGGAGTCTGAGTATCTGGGCGGCAGAATTGTAAATTCCCCGGACGGCGTGTACGAAGAAGATGACGAGATTTGGAAGCAGCTTTTGCCGATGATTGAGCAAAAGGACATGGCAGGAATGTTTGAGTATCACATTACCCTTACCGGAAAGGATTTAAGAGATTCTTCCGAAAATACCTTTGTATACGGGGATGTAAAGAATCTGACTCCGGAGCAGCAGGCCTATGTGGACAGTTACATAGACCGTATTGTGTTCTATCATTGTGATTTAACCAGCGAGTCATGGGATGGCACCATGCGTAGGGACAGTGATTTGATGTATATCGTACCGGTGCTTGATTATGATGAAGAGAAGCAGGCATGGTTATTGGAGAATAATATAACGGAAGTAAGCAATGTCTATATTTTCGAGCCGGACAGGTGTATCGAAACCCTGACTCATCCGTATTTGAATGCGGCATTGTATGCAAAAGATGATGACGTGCCGGCCTTGATTCCTGCATGGACAGGAAAGACAGAAGAAAGTACAGGAACGGAGACGGAGGCGCCGGAAGGAACCGAAGAAACGGAAAGTTTCGTAACAGAGATGCTATATACGGTAATTCTTACGGATGTAGGAGCGGAAAAAATAAAGGCCATTAAGCTTTACCGTGATGTGACAGGTGCCGGTCTGGCAGAGGCAAAGGCAGCGGTAGAGTCTGCTCCGTGTCTGTTGCTGGAAACGTCGGAGCAGGCGGCAGCGGAAAAGGTAAGAGCTGATTTTGAAGCAATCGGTGCAATGATAACGGTGAATATTGAGGTGGCTGAGGGAAAAGAGTTGCCGAAGGAGGACGGACGGTATGTGATAACGTTGCTTGATGCGGGAACGGAAAAGGTAAAGGTAATCAAAGCCTACCGAGAGGCTACCGGTTTAGGATTAAAAGAATGCAAGGATGCAGTGGAATCTGCACCGTGTACCGTAATCGAAGTTACGAATAAGGTGGATGCGGAACTGATTGCGGCCACCTTTACGGAGATTGGTGCAACCGTGGAAATCAAAGAGGCAGAGTAAAAGGAAAAAGTAAAATTAAATTGGTTTTATGAATCAGGCATTCCGATGAAAAACGTCGGAATGCTTGATTCTTTTACGTGTCTATGTTATAATATATCCTTGTTGATTTGTAAAAGTACGGAAGGAGAACATAAATGAATCTGTGTACCACATGGCTGGCTACCGGCGGCGTTTCCGGGTGGTTTGCGGAGTTTGCAAGAACCTTTGAAAAGTGTTTTATCAGAGAAGACAGATATAAATTGTTGTTGGAGGGTATCGGTGTTACCATCAAAATTTCCCTTTTGGCGGCGCTTTTGGGACTGATTATCGGCTTCTTAATTGCGATTTGCAGCTTGTCCAAGAGTAAGCTGTTGCGTTTTTTCGGTAAGGTGTATACGGATGTGATTCGCGGTACGCCGTCTGTTACCCAGCTTATGATTATTTATTTTGTTGTGTTTGCTACGGTGGATTTAGATAAGTGGATTATTGCGGCCATCGCCTTTTCCATTAATTCAGGTGCTTATGTGTCGGAGATTATCCGTGCGGGTATTCTTTCCATCGATAAGGGGCAGACGGAAGCGGGACGTTCCCTCGGACTTACCGGAGCTCAGACCATGTTTTATATTGTGGTACCGCAGGCGGTAAAGAATATTTTCCCGGCTATGTGTAACGAGTTTATTACTCTTATTAAGGAGACCGCTATCGTAGGCTATGTAGGTCTTATGGATATTCAGAAGGCGGGTGACTTTATTAAGAGTGCTACTTATTTGGCAATGATGCCGCTTATTGCTACTGCGATTATCTACTTTGTATTGATTAAAATACTGACTACTGTCCTGGGAAAAGTAGAGAAGAGACTGAGAAAGTCCGATATTCGGTAGAAAGGGGTAGCGTATGATTAAGGTAAATAACTTACATAAAAGCATCGGTAAATTGAATGTATTAAACGGCATCGATGAGCATATCAAGCCGGGAGAGGTAGTGGTTGTGATCGGACCGTCCGGTTCCGGTAAAAGTACCTTTTTACGGTGCCTGAATCTTTTGGAAAAGCCGAACAAAGGCGAGATTTACGTGGATGACGAGTTGATTAATGCTCCGAAGGTAGACGTCAATAAGGTGCGTCAGAAGATGGGCATGGTATTCCAGCATTTTAATCTGTTTCCGCATTTGACGGTGATGGAGAATATTACCCTGGCTCCGGTAAAGCTTAAGAAGATGACAAAGGAGCAGGCGCGGGAAAAGGGCGAGGAGCTTCTTAAAATTGTCGGTCTGTCCGATAAGGCAGATGCGTACCCGGTACAGCTTTCCGGCGGTCAGAAGCAGCGTATTGCCATTGCGCGGTCTCTTGCTATGGAGCCGGAAATTATGCTCTTTGATGAGCCTACCAGTGCTCTTGACCCGGAGATGGTAGGAGAGGTTCTGGATGTTATGAAAAATCTTGCAAAGAGCGGTATGACCATGGTTGTTGTTACCCACGAGATGGGCTTTGCAAGAGAAGTGGCCACCCGTGTGGTATTTATGGACGGCGGTGTGGTACTGGAGAGCGGTACGCCGGAGGAGATTTTTGATCGTCCGCAGAATGAGCGAACCAAGCTGTTTTTAAGCAAAGTGCTTTAAAATAGAGAGTAAATTAAGGAAATAAGGAGAATCAGAACATGAAGAAGATGATGAAAAAGCTTGCACTGGCAGTTGCTTGTGTAACCACCGTAGCAATGCTTGCGGCATGCGGCGGTAAGGAAGATGAGGCAAAGAATAATGAACAGGCAAATGTAATTAAGTTCGGTACCAATGCGGAATTCCCTCCGTTCGAGTTTGTGGCTGCAAACGGTGTAATTGATCAGTATGACGGTATTGATATGGCAATCGCAAAGCAGATCGGTGATGAACTCGGAAAGACTGCGCAGATTGAGAACATGGAGTTCGACTCCCTGCTTCTTGCCCTTCAGAACGGCCAGGTGGATGCGGTTATCGCGGGTATGACCGTTGATCCGGAAAGAGCAGAGGAGGTAAACTTCTCTGTTTCGTATTACAATGCAAAGCAGGTTATGATTGTGAAGGAAGATTCTGACATTGCACAGGCATCCGATATGGCGGATAAGAAGATTGTGGTAATCCAGGGATATACCGGCGAGTCCTGTGTAAAGAAGATGGGTTATGCTTACGAGGCATTTAAGAAGGGTTCCGAGGCTATCATGGAGCTTATAAACGGTAAGTGTGATGTTGTGGTAATCGATTCCGCAACCGCAAAGAAGTATGTAGGCGATAACGAAGGCTTAAAGATTGTAGCGGATGATGCGGCATTCGGTGATGAGGAGTACGCAATTGCCGTAAATAAGAAGGATACCGAGCTGTTAGAGCAGATTAACGAGATTCTGACGAAGATGATTGATGACGGTACGATTCAGGCATTATCCGAGAAATACGCAGATTAATTGAGAAAGCCAGAACATAAGAGGAGGGTATCCCCAAGTCGTAATGACCGGGGATACCCTCTTGTGCGTGCAGGCAAAGTGAGCATGCGAGCAAACTGTGAGAGCTAGCTCTCAAGCAGTTGCGCAGTCATGCGAGCGCGCCCACGACTGAGCGGCTATGCCGCGAAGTGCGTGGGTAGCATAAAGTGCTGCCTGCTAATGCATTTTAGCAGAAGCTGTTACCGCAACCGCCGCAGCAGAAGAGAAGGATGAGGATGATAATCCAGCAGCTGCAGCCACCGGTTGCACCGCCTACGCCGTTGTTGTTGCCGCAACCACAGTCACAACCACAGTCACAATCACAACCGCAGCCGCTGTTGCCGCCGCCTACGCCGTTGCTGTTACCGCAACCGCCGCAGCAGAAGAGAAGAATAAGGATGATAATCCAGCAGCTGCTGCCGCTGTTACCGCCACCGATACCACAATTAGATAAATTTCCCATGAAGATTTCCTCCAGAATTTTGATTACATCATATCGTATGCATTCCTGCTTGACCGTGTTTCTGTAAACGAATAGAAATTTTTATTCTTAATTTTTTTTCAAGACAGGGGCTTTTTGCTTGTAATTCGGTACAGAGTGAGGTATGATAAAATAGAGTAAGTAGGAGGTGTATTCTATGGAACGACCTGATGTGATTATTCCGGTTTATAAGGCCGATAAAAAGCTGGAGCGCTTGCTGGCTATGTTGTTGCAGCAGACGGTGCGTCCCGCAAAGATTATATTGATGAATACGGAAGCGGAAGGACATACGGTAGCGGATTTGCGGGAGCGTGTGGAAAAGGTTGCCGCAAAAAACGATAACAGAGTATTACCTTCCGTGGAAATCAAGATTATCCGTGTGAATAAGAAGGATTATGACCATGGCGGTACGAGAAATCTGGCGGTGTGTAAGTATTCCGATGCAGACTTTTTTCTGTGTATGACCCAGGATGTGGTTCCGGCGGACGCACTATTAATCGAGAAGCTTTTGCAGTGCTTTAGAGAGGATACGGTGGGGGCTGCTTATGCCAGACAGATGGCATCCGAGAACGCATCCTTTACGGAGCGTTTTCTTCGCCTGCATAATTACCCGGCAGAGTCCTATCGAAAGACGAAGGCTGATAAGGAACGCTTCGGGATTAAGACTTACATGATTTCCAATGCCTGTGCCATGTATCGCAGAAGTCGTTATGACGAATTGGGTGGCTTTGTAACCGATACAATTTTCAACGAGGATATGATATTCGGTGCGTCTTTAATCGAGGCGGGTGATACCATTTGTTATTGCGCGAAGGCAAGGGTATATCACACTCATAACTATGGGTTGACTGCACAGTTTAAACGGAGTTTTGATATGGCAGTGTCCCAAAGAGACTATCGGTCGGTATTCGGTCAGGTAAGCTCTGAAAAGGAAGGGATCCGTTATGTAAAAGAAGCGGTAGAATATTGCGTGTCCCAGCGGCAATACGGGGATTTGTTCTTGTTTTTCATGGATTCTGCGGCACGTTATACCGGATTTTTCCTCGGAAAGCATTACAAGAGTCTGCCGGAAAAGATGGTGCTTGGATGTACACTTCAGCCGGCATATTGGGAAAAGAAAAAACTTTCCGAAAAAACAGGAAAGACCGAATGTTCCAATCAAACAGAAAAGGACGAACAATTACAGAAAGGCACCTATGAAGATATCTTAGAGGAGCTTCATGAGATTGAGCTGGGTGCATTAAAGACGTTTGTAAAATTGTGTAATGTGTACGGTCTGCGGTATTATGCCATCGGCGGAACACTTTTGGGCGCGGTACGCCATAAGGGCTTTATTCCGTGGGATGATGATGTGGATGTAGCCATGCCCCGGAAGGATTATGACCGGCTGATAGAACTGGTAAAGTCGGGGGAGGTGCAGGAGATTCTGGGAGAGGATTACCGGATTGAGAGCTGGCAGACGAACAAAAACTTTAAGAGCTATTTTGCTAAAATGTGTGCTACGAAAATAGAGATTGAAGAGCAATTGCTGGAGGATACCACAAAAAGAAAGGGATATCTGATTGATATTATTCCGCTTGACGGTACTCCGGATGAAGAGTTTGCCCGAAAAGTATACTACGCAAAGGCCATGGGGCTGCGGTTCCTTTGCGGGACTGCTAATGTGAATACCGGCATCCGTACCAGCCGTTCCAAGTGGGAGCAGATGGTATTGCGCATGGTAAGAGCGTTACGGCTTTACCGTTTTATCGATGTGAGGAATGTATACCGGCAGATGGATCGTTTGTTTCAGACACAGGATGCGGAGCGGGCGAAATATGCGGGAACCTTAACCGGAGCATATAAAATCAGGGAAATCGTACCGAGGGAGTATTTCGGAGAGTCCTATGACGAATACAGTTTATGGGAGTTTGAGGGAATGTTGCTTAGAGGGCCGAAGCGCTGTGACGAATACCTGACCCATATGTTTGGAGAGTATTACGAACTCCCGCCGGCACAGGACCGGAAGGTGCATTATAAGCCATGTATTAAGCATATTATACCGGAAGAATAGCACCGGAGTGGGAGAAGGTTGCGGACCGCTGTAAAAGAAAGGAAAGATTCCATGACGGGATTACAGGAAAAGATTTTTGAAATTATGAAAGCCTTTGACCGGGTTTGCCGGGAGAACGGTCTGCATTATTATATGCTTGGCGGAACAATGCTGGGTGCAATCCGGCATAAGGGTTTTATTCCCTGGGATGATGATGCGGATTTCGGTTTGCCTCGAAAAGAATATGAGCGATTGTTGGCACTGCCGGAGAGCAGTTTCCCGGAAGGTTACCGGTTACGGCATTTTTCAAAAGAATCCGGGGTTCCCTACGCGTTTATTCGTTTGGAGGACGAGCGGACAACGTGTATCGAAACACGCAGAAGCGGTACCGGTTATGTAGGCGGCGTGTACATTGATATTTTTCCGTTGGATGGGGATGTGAACGTATTACCTTTTCGAATATGGAAAGAATTGCGTGTAAAGTTTAAAAAGAAGCTTTTATATGCGCATATCGCAGAAAAGGGGACTGTACAAAATCCTATCAAACGATGGATAATGAATGTAATCGCCAAGCACACCGATTGTGAGGAATTAGTAAGGGCGTTGGATACTTCGGTACGGGTATACGGAGAAAAAAGAGAGGGACTTCCCCAGTGGGGGGATGCCCGTTATTCCAATTATTTAGGACATTGGGGAAGAAAGGAGTCGATTCCCCGCAGAGTGTTTGACGGTGAAATCAGACAGAGAAAGTATTTCGCCATTGACTTCAGACGCGGAGAGAAAATCGAAGCGCAACCAGAGGGAAGAAGCAGGGAGTATGAGTTTGAGGGTTACTTGCTTTTCGGACCGGTAGATAATTCGGCATATCTTACGGCATTATACGGCCCGGATTATATGATTCCGCCGACAGAGGATGCCCGGGGGGGACATCCGGCAGCGGTAATCGAACTGGACCGGTCGTATCATGATATAAAAGAAAGAGAGAATAACGGAGGAATGAAACAATGAAGTATGAAGAGGCATTAAAAAAGGTAAGCGAGTATGGTCAGGCACATGTATTGCAGTATTTTGATGAGTTGTCCGAGGAGGGGAAAACGGCACTTTTGGCGCAGATTGAGCAGACCGACTTTTCCGTTCTTGCACAGGCGGCGCAGGCGGATAAGGAGCAGGTAAGAGGCGTAATTACCCCGATTCCGGCTATGAAGCTTTCGGAAATCGAGGAGAGAAAGGAAGAGTATACCGAAAAAGGTATCGAGATGATT
The DNA here is from genome assembly GCA_017463035.1 of Lachnospiraceae bacterium. GTDB lineage: Bacteria > Bacillota > Clostridia > Lachnospirales > Lachnospiraceae > SIG307. The sequence goes on along the minus strand of JAFTPY010000296.1, from coordinate 4,613 downwards.
CGTGCCGGTAAAGTAGGTGCGGTCCTTTTGGCAGGAGGTATGGGCACCCGTCTAGGTTCCGACAATCCGAAGGGCATGTACAATATCGGTTTGACCAAGGAGGTCTATATTTTCGAGCGTTTGATTCGTAATATGTTAGATGTAGTGGAGCAGGCAGGAAACTATATTCATTTGTTTGTTATGACCAGTGAGAAGAACCATGAGAAGACAGTTTCCTTTTTAAAGGAAAAGAAGTTTTTCGGTTACGATGAAAACTATGTCACCTTCTTTATGCAGGATATGGCACCGGCATCCGATTACAACGGGAAGGTGTATATGGAGGAAAAGGGACTGATGTCCGCCTCTCCGAACGGAAACGGAGGCTGGTTCTCTTCCATGAAGCGTGCAGGAGTGCTTGACATTGTACATAAGGCAGGCATTGAATGGCTGAACATTTTTGCTGTGGATAATGTATTGCAGCGGATTGCGGACCCGTGCTTTGTGGGAGCCACCGCAATTAATAATTGTGCCGTAGGTGCAAAGGTAATTAAGAAGGCAGCTCCGGATGAGAAGGTAGGCGTGATGTGCTTGGAAGACGGCAGACCGTCTATTGTAGAGTATTACGAGCTGACCACCGAGCTGATGGAGGCAAAGGATGCATCCGGAGAGCCGGCATATAACTACGGCGTTATTCTGAATTATTTATTCCGTGTCAGCGACTTGGAGGAGATTGTCAGCAAGGAAATGCCGCTTCATATCGTGGAGAAGAAGATTCCGTACATGAACGAGGCAGGAGAGACCGTAAAGCCGGAGGCTGTAAACGGCTATAAGTACGAGAGTCTGGTACTGGATATGATTCATATGCTAGACAGTTGTCTTGTGTTCGAAGTAGTACGTGAGAAGGAATTTGCTCCGATTAAGAACCCGACCGGTGTAGATTCCGTGGAAAGCGCAAGAGAGCTGTTAAAGTTAAACGGCGTGGAACTGTAGAGTGTGAAGGACGGAATCGTCAAAAGGAGTAAGTATGGCAAAGCAGCATTGGAGGCCGGGAAATATGCTTTATCCGGTACCGGCAGTAATGGTAAGCTGCGGACGAAAAAACGAAAGACCGAACATTATTACCGTGGCATGGGCGGGCACAGTGTGCTCCGACCCTGCCATGTTGTCTATATCGGTGCGTCCGGAGCGGTATTCCTATGATATTATCAGGGAAACCGGAGAGTTTGTGGTAAATCTGGTAACAAAGGATTTGGTATTTGCAACGGATTATTGCGGTGTCAAATCAGGCAGAGATGTGGATAAGTACAAGGAGATGGGACTGACTCCCCTGGGTTCTCAGAAGGTCAGTGCACCCGGAATTGCGGAAAGCCCTGTAAATATTGAGTGTAAGGTGGTCCGGGAATTAGCCCTGGGGAGCCACACCATGTTTGTGGGTGAGGTTGTGAACGTGACGGTAGAAGATAAGTATTTAAACGAGTCCGGAAAGTTTGAACTAAACAGTACGGGATTAGTAAGCTATTCTCACGGAGAGTATTTCCTGTTAGGGGAGAAGCTGGGCAAGTTCGGATATTCCGTACAGAGAAAAAAGAAGTGAAGATGATTCCTTAGGAGAAAACGGCATGTTTTATGAGAATAAAGCGTGTTGGTTTTGAATTGTTGTGTTATTTTTAGAAAAATCTGTTGAATTTTGACAAGTTTTACGGTATAATGAGAGATATAATATTGTGCATGTTTACACCGTTTTACTGGAGGGCGAAGCTATGAAAAGACGAATAGCGGTTTTTGCCAGTGGTTGGGGCGATGAGTATTTCAGAAGGGTCGTTTTTGGAATTTCGGAAGCAGCAAAAAAAGAGAATATAGACACGTTTGCCTTTGTTAATTTTTCCATCCGCGGATTGGATGCTTTGTTGAACGAAGGAGAGTTTAATATATTTACTTTGCCGGATCTGGAGGATTTTGACGGCGTTATTTTGCTTGCCAATTCGTTTAATTTGACAAGGGAAGTAGAGTATTTCACGGAAAAACTGCGTGAATTGAAACTGCCGGCAATCAGTGTTGAGTATGAGATGGAAAATGCAACCGCATTGATGTCCGACAATTATGCCGGCATGTATGATTTGGTGAAGCATGTCATTGAGGAACACGGAGCAAGGGAGCTTGTATATATCGGCGGACCACAGGCACAAGCGGAAAATGTGGATCGTTTGATGGCGTTACATAATGCTGCAAAGGAAAAAGGGTTTGAGATTCCGGATGCAAACATTAAGTACGGAAACTGGGAGAGAGAGTCCGGAGGCGAAATTGTAAAGGAATGGATGGCAGAACACGGTGCCTTACCGGATGCCTTTCTGTGTGCCAACGATATGATGGCCATGGGAGCGTGTGAACAGTTGGAGGTTATGGTATACAATGTTCCGAAGGATGTTATTGTGACCGGCTTTGACTGCTTGAGAGAGGGTCAGGAGTTCTATCCGTCCATTGCTTCCGTAGGTCATGACTGGGTAGAAATGGGCAATGTGGCTTTCTCTATGCTTATGCGTAAAATGAAAGGGGACGAGCCGGAGCCGGTAACGCTTGCGGCCAAATTTGTTTCGGCTACGAGCTGCGGTTGTTATCGGGATGATAATTCCGATAATAAAAATGTGACCGGCAGAAACACCAGAAAAAATGAAATTGACGGGTTACAGGCGGATACCCATTTCAGACATATCTATCTCTGGATTCGTAAGATCGATAATGCAGAGGATTTATCGGAAAGTTTGTCGGATTTGTTTTCCAAAGAACACCGGATGGAGGGGGATGATTTCATGCTCTGTCTCGATCCGGAATTCTTCCAAATAGAGGAAGATGATTTAAACCTGTATGTTACCGGATACAATGATAAGATGGAGATTATCGGTTCCATCTTAGACGGAAAACCACTCCCGCGTACTGTGAAACAGAGAAATGAAGCATTGCATTGGCTTGCACGTCAGAATAAAGAGCCGAGATTGTATACGGTAGTTCCGATTCTCGGGGATTTGCGTACCTATGGATTTGCTGTGTTGACCGGTGATTTGAGAATTGCTTTGCCGAATCAGTTTTATATTTGGACAAGACATACCAGTCAGTATTTGGAGCAGGTACGCCGAAATCTTACGATTTCCGATCTTACCAGAAAACTGACGCAGTTGTCGGTAACGGATGTTTTGACCGGTGTTTATAATCGTGCGGGCTGTGAACAGATTGCATTCCCGATGTTAGAGGAGTGGAGAAATCGCGGCGGTAGCGGTGTCATTATGCTGGTAGATATCGATAAGATGAAAATGATTAATGATGAGTACGGACACTCTGACGGTGATTTGGCACTTCGTACAGTGGCCAGTGTTTTAAAATCCGGATTGCCGGAGGATTGGATTGTTTCCAGATACGGCGGAGACGAGTTCTTTGTAGGCGGTCGGTTACAGGGAGAAGAGTCGGATTTGGAGAAGCTTCGAGGTTCGCTGGAAAGTCGTCTGATGAAAGAAGTGAAGAAGCGAGATTTGAAGTTCCCGCTCAGCATCAGTATCGGTACTGCCAGAATGTTGCCGGAGGATACCATTGATATTACGGAGTATCTGCAAATGGCCGATGATGATATGTACGAAATTAAGCAAGCACATCATAAGAAGATGGAGAATAAACAGTAAAGAGTTACGGAGAAAAGAAATGAACAACAATGTGATTTTAAAGGATGTATATCAGGATTATTTTCGTATCGGTGTGGCATGTGAGAAAATCAGTGAACGGTTTACGAATCATGAGATCGGGAACCCGGAAAAGGAAGCACTGATGAAGAAACAGTTCAACAGCATGACCTTCGGAAATGAATTAAAGCCGGCTTATAATATGGGATTTTCCAGCCCGGAGGCAACGGAGGATTTTCTCCCGTTTGTGATTAATCCTCAGGCTAAGGCGATGCTTGATTGGGCAAAGGAAAACGGCATGCCGGTACGAGGCCATGTCCTTGTATGGCATAGCCAGTGTCCGAAGGAAGTGTTCTGTAAAGGATATCAGCCGGTGACAATACCGACGGATCCGGAGCTGTTAAAAGAGCGTCCGATGTTAAAGCATTTCGAAAAGCTGGACCCGGTATGTTTTGTTGACAGGGAGACGATGCTGAAGCGTATGAAGAGTTACATATTCTCTGTGATGGAGTATATGTACAGAAATGATTATGCCCGGACGATTTACGCATGGGATGTGGTAAATGAAGCGATTGAGACTGTGGATAAGACGGAGTTCGGTTTGCGGAACAGCTATTGGTACCAGGTGATCGGTGATGATTTTATTTATTGGGCATTCCGTTTTGCAAAGGATGCGGTAGTAGAGAATTCTAAGAAGTACGCGGAGAAGTACGGGGTATCTCCGGAGGACGAGGAAGCATTAAAGTCCATTCGTCCGGTGTTGGTGTATAACGATTATAACGAATGGATGCCGGATAAGAAAGCAGCGATTATCGGAGTGCTTCAGAGAGGTACCGAAGAACACGGAAGCATTCTCGGAGAAGGCTTGATCGACGGTATCGGTATGCAGGGACATTTAAGCGATAATAACGATATTGAGGAATACATTGTCGCATTGAAGGAGTATGCAGCACTTGTGAATGAAGTTCA
>JAFTPY010000295.1 GCA_017463035.1 Lachnospiraceae bacterium | reverse complement strand
TTTTCTCGCGTTGAGGACGTTTCTTTTGCTTGTAAAATAAGAAAAATAGGAAGAGTTGTACGGTTTTGTTTGTCTTATTCTCCGGTTACGTGGTATAATAGCCATAGAATGGCTATTATCGCGAGGCAGTCGCTGAAAGGAACATCTTGTCCTTTTCAGCTCGTTGCTTTATGGTATAATCAATTTATAGAGGAATGAGTCAATTTACCAATGAGACAGGAGGCGTGTTCGGATGGGCGAAGTTGTAGGCATTTTCCTGGATAACTTAATCGGATTTGATGGTTTGATTCTCTTGGCGGCGTTATGCAACGTGTTTGCGTTTTTGAATACGCGGAATAAAACTAACCGCGTTTACTATCATTTCAATGCCCAGGACAAGCTGGTGAATCTGCCGGAGGATGTGAAAAAGGCCATCAAGAAAACCGCGAAGAAGGAACGGAAAAGGCTGACGGTGAACGAACTGTTGGAGTACAGAGAACAGATGAACCGCAGCTATGCGTTCTATAGTAACTTTACGACCATGTTTCCGCTGCTCGGAATGTTGGGTACCGTAATCTCTCTGATTCCGATGGTGAATTTAATCGGAACGGAGACCACGGGAGCGTTTTTTGCAGCACTGACCTCTACCTTTTGGGGAATTGTGGCGGCATTGGTGTTTAAGTTTCTGGATTCCTTTTTATCCTACAAAATCGATGACAACGAAAAGCATATGGAGTATTTGTTAAACCCTGCAAAAGGGGAGAAACAGGAGAGCGATGGCAAATGAAAAAACGAGAGCTGATTCTTGATTTCACTTCTCTGCTGGATGTCATAATGATTCTTCTGTTTATCATTATCAGTAATATGAATCTGGCGTCCGTAAATGCCAATGCCGCGGCAAAGGCAGAAACGGAAGCGGCGCAGGATGCACTGGCGGAGGAACAGGCAGAAGCAGAAGCGGCAGCGGATAGAATCAAAGAGCTGGAAGCTATGCTTGCGGATGCGGAACAAAAAGCAGAGGAACTACAACAAGCAAATGCCGATACGGAATTGGAGCTTAAGGTGCTTTTGGAAAATCATGCGGCACTTTTGGAGGAGTACGATTATCTGAAGATTATTACGGATTTCGATGCAAGCGATACTTCGGCCTACGGACAGGTAATCGAGCGGATGACGAAGGTTTTGTTGTTGTGCGATACCGGACGGAATCCGGAGACCGGGCAAACGGAGGTGACGGTGGGGATTTATCGGACCTCCGGAAAACAGGAGGAGAAGTCCTATGTGGCTTCGGTTCTGTTTGTACATGATTTTTCTCTGACGAAGCAGGAGCGAGAGGCGCTTGCGGCACGACAGGTAACGGAGCTGACCAAGGCTTTGTCCGGCGCCCTGCGGGAATATTCCGAGGAAGTGGTATGGTGTTCCGTGCAGTATGCGTATGATGATGAGAATTTTTCTCATTCGGATTTGGAAATTATAGAGGAAGCAATCAGAAATTTGGAGCGAAGTTTTTCCAAAACCTGTTTTATGGAGAAGATAAAAATATATTAAGGAGGCAGTAGTATGGCAAAGGATAAGAAAAAAGGAAAAAAGGGTAAGGTTGCAGGCGGTGTAGGCATTGTGGCGGTGGTTGCGGCGCTGGCGCTGCTCGGAGGAAAGGGCCTGGGTCTCGGCAACGGCGGGGGACTTGGTCTCGGGTCCGGAAACGATACAAAGGTGAATTCCGATGAGGTAAACCGGCAGGAGGAAGAACGGGAGCCTGTAGAGGAAAAACAGGAAGAAAAGGATGCGGTAAAGGTGTCCATTGAGGTAAAAGAGGGGCAGTACCTGATTGACGGTGAGGAAAAGAGTCTGGCGGATATCGAGGCATTGCTTACGGCAGAGGATGCGGCGGATACTGCTTTTGTATTGGTAGATAACTATGCAGCAACGAAGGCGTGGGATGAAGTAAAGGCTTTGTTTACAAAGTATGATATTGCTGTGACAGAGCAGTAACGGACGGAGGTGTGCCGCCAAGGTTGTAGGCATATCCGAGGCTGTCCGTACATAACTTAATAGAAAACGAAAGGAGCGATACCGATTCGGACGAGGATTGTCCGGTTGGTATCGTTTTTTGTCTATGGGAATGCAGTACGGGATTGCGATTCGAAACGTTTGTGTAAGGACAGAGCCGACCCTGGAGCCGCTCAGAAAATACAAGGGAGATGTGTGGGATCGACGACAGGAAAGCAGGCTTACCATCGGGGAACCGCTGCAACTAAAAAGGCAGGACGGGGGATGGCTCTATGTGATTTCCGATTCGACGGAAGGCTATGTAAGGGAGGAAGGGATTTTTGTCTGCACAAGGCGGCATTATGAAAAATACCGGGAAACTGTGGCGCAGAATTATCAGGTGGTAATCAAGTCCGGTCGGTATAAGGACGGACAATATTTCCGGGTGGGAACGGTATTGCCTGTGTTCGAAAAAGAAAGAACCTACGGGTGTACAGGAAGTGCGCCGGTTTTCATACGGAATTATCTTCCTTTTACGGAGCGGCAGATACGTTTGCAGATGGAGCGGATGCTTGATATTCCTTACAGTTGGGGAGATGAACGGTTGGACGGCATGGATTGTTCCTCTACGGTACGGGCTTTTTATGCCTGCTTCGGTTTATCACTTCCGCGAAATTCCGAGGAACAGAGAAGCTGCGGAGAGACGCTTCGTGCTATGAGACAGGCGGAATATGAGGACCTTACGGGAAAATCGGCGGCGGAGAAAACAGATGTGATAAAAAAACTGGGTGTAGGTGCGGTATTACATATGCCGGGACATGTGATGCTTTATGCGGGGGAAAAAGACGGTGCGCAGTGGATTTTTCATAATTGCGATACGTATATCATGGACGGTACGGAATATGTTGTGCGAAAGAGTATTATCAGTAAATTTTTGCCAAAGGGGGAGGGGACTTATCTGGATTATTTAACTGCAGTGTGGCGGCCGGTTTTGTGAAAAAAGAGACAAAGAAAAATGAAGAAAATAGTGGAAAAAAAAGGGAAAATGTAGTATAATAATCAGCGACTCCCGGGTAAGGAGGAGAAGGCCCGAAAACGGGAGAAATTTAAGAGAAGGAAAAGGATTAGTAGTACTGAATGGAAGAAGCAAAAAAGAAACAAAGCACTTTAGGGATGGTTTTAGAGGGGATTTTTGTAGTAGTTGTGTTGGCTGTATTGCTCTATTTTGTCCTTGGACAGATTGCTTTGCCGCGGGAGATGGAGGCTTCCTATGAACGATGTGAGCCCTTTGAAGCGCAGTGGGAGCAGGTGTTTGAGGATGGTAGCAGAGAGCCGGTGGAAGTTCCGGGAGTGTGTAAGGCTTCTCCGGGAGTGCCTTTTGTAATCGAAACAACGCTGGGGGATATCGAACCCGGTTCGGCTCTGTCCTTTTATTCTTTAAAGCAGGATATGAAGGTGTATGTGGGCGGAGAACTTAGGACGGAATATTCTACAAAGGATAGCCGGATATTCGGAAATTGCAGTCCCCGCTATTACGTGTTTACGGATATTTGTGAGGTGGATTCCGGAAAATCACTCCGGGTAGAGCTGGTCAGTGAATCTGCGCATGCGGGAACGCTTAAGTCTGTTTATTACGGAGATAAAGCGGCAATCTGGCGTCATCACATCAAAGGGAATCTTTTCTCTCTTTGTATTACCGCATTTGTGTGGATTATTTCCGTAATTGCCATTATTGCATGTTCGATTGTGCGTTTTCGCATTAAAAAGGAACTCAGCATTCTGTATTTCGGCTGGTCCATGTTTTTATTGTCAAATTGGCTGATTGCCCAGTCGGATATTCGACAATTACTGTTTAAAAATATTTCCGTGGTCGGAGATGTGGCCATGGCATGTTCTACCTTGTTTTTAATGCCGCTTGCCATGTATTTTAATGTTGTGTTCGGAAAGCGGTATCAGAAGGAATGTCTAAGATATGAAGTGCTGGTGCTGGTGAACTGTCTGGTGTCCAATGCATTGGTTCTGAGCGGCGTGGTAGACAGTGCTGCCGTGGTTCCGTTTATTTTCATATTGCTGGGAATCGGTTGCGTTATTCTGGCGCGGGCATTATGGAAAGACTGGAAGCTTGGATATGTGAAGGATTATAAATACGTACTGGTCGGTTTTTCGTTCCTGATTCTGGCGGGTGTGGTTCAGACGTTTACATATTTCTATGACGGTGTCAGCTATGCAGGCGGGATTGTGGCCTTGGGTGTATTGTTTACTCTTCTTTCCGCAATTGTGGACTGGATTAATAAATGGTTCCTGATGGGAAGGGAAAAAAGAAGGCTCACTTTGGAGGTAGATGAAAAGAATCTGAAGGTGGAGAAGCTTTCTTATCAGGCAATGGAAACGCTGGCGCATACCATTGATGCCAAGGATAATTATACCAGCGGTCATTCCACCAGAGTAGCAAAGTATGCCAGAGAAATTGCCAGACGTCTTGGAATGGATGAGCAGACGCAAAACTCCATCTATTTCATGGGCTTGTTGCATGATATCGGAAAAATCGGGATAAAGGATGATTTAATTAATAAACCGGGCAGTCTGACGGATGAGGAGTTTTTCTCCATTAAGCGCCACTCCACCATCGGCTATGATATTCTGAGGGATATGTCGGAGATTACAAATATTGAAAAGGGTGCCCGCTGGCATCATGAGCGCTATGACGGAAAGGGATATCCGGACGGCTTAAAGGGAGAGGAGATTCCGGAGTATGCCCGTATTATCTGTGTGGCAGATGCCTACGATGCCATGACCAGTAAGCGCAGCTACCGTGATTCCATGCCGCAGGCAAAGGTGCGGGAAGAGATAGAAAAGGGGCGCGGAACCCAGTTTGACCCGCGAATTGCGGATGTGATTCTGTCTATTATAGACGAGGATACAGAGTACCGGTTGAGAGAAGATGCATAGAGAATGACTTTACTGTGTTGTCAGGGAAGCGGCAGATTGGAAAAAAGTGCTTGCATTCCCTGACAACCTATGATATAATGAAAAACTGTGATATGCAAAACACAAATTATTCCTTGCTCTTTCGTGACGGGAAGGGCCGGAGACCAGAAGGAGGTGCACGCAACTATGAATCAGTATGAATTAGCCTTAGTTGTAAATGCAAAAGTCGAGGATGACGTAAAGAATGCTGTTGTTGAGGCAGCAAAGGAGCTCATTACCAGATTCGGCGGTAACATTACCAACGTTGAAGATGCAGGTAAGAAGAGACTCGCTTACGAAATTCAGAAGATGAAGGAAGGTTACTATTTCTTCATTCAGTTCGATGCTGAGGCAACTGTTCCGGCGGAGATCGAATCCAGACTTCGTATTATGGACAATGTGCTCAGATTCTTATGCATTAGACGGGACGAGGAGTAAAGGAGGAATTCCTTAATGAACAAAGTCATTTTAATCGGTAGATTAACCAGAGACCCGGAAATCAGATATTCGCAGGGCGCAAGCTCTACCGCAGTAGGTTCTTTCAGTATCGCTGTGGACAGACGTTTTAAGCGTGACGGTGAGCCGGATGCAGACTTCTTTGACTGTACTGCTTTCGGAAAGCAGGCAGAGTTTGTAGAACGTTACCTGAAGAAGGGAACGAAGATGGTTGTTGTGGGCAGATTGCAGAACGACAACTACACAAACAAGGATGGCCAGAAGGTTTACAGAACACGTATTATGGTAGATGAATTAGAGTTCGCCGAGAGCAAGAATGCGGCAGGTGAGAGTTCGGAGTATCGTCCGAGCGCAAGACCGGAGCCGTCTGCGGCAGGTGACGGATTCATGAATATCCCTGACGGTATCGACGAAGAGCTTCCGTTTAACTAGGAAGTACAAGATAAGAAGCGGCATGGCCGCACGATTTGAATAAGGAGGTAGAACCAAATGGAAAGACCGGATAAGGCAGATCTTGGTGCTAAGAGACGCGTAGTTCGCAGAAGAAAGAAGGTTTGTGCTTTCTGTGCAGACAAGACTAACGCAGGCATCGATTATAAGGATGTAAATAAGTTAAAGAGATACGTTTCCGAGAGAGGTAAGATTCTTCCGAGAAGAATTACCGGAAACTGTGCAAAGCATCAGAGAGCATTGACCGTAGCTGTAAAGCGCGCTCGTCACGTTGCACTCATGCCGTACACTCTTGACTAAGTTATAACTGAATTACAGGCTATGACCCCGTAACCGGAAGGTTGCGGGGTTTTTTGTGTAGTTGTTAGAGAATTTGATTCTGTTTGAAATCAAGCCGAAACGTATAAGTGTAGTGTGAATTTAATGATGATATGTACAGTTTGTTTACTCAAACTATTGAAAAAACATTGAGATGTGATATAATAAAATAGATGTTTGCGATTCGAGAAGATTGATTGTGGAAAGAGAAATAGAAAGAGTAATTACAATGTATGAAAGATAATGGTATTAGAGTCCGTTTTATCGGACTTTAATTTTGATATATTTTAAATTTAATCGAAACAAGTACAAAGGCGCAACCGATACACAGAAGACTGTGAGAAAATTACAAAAAAGATGAGAGGAGAAACGAAATATGTCGGCACCAACTGAAAACGATTGGAATTATTTTTACACGGAGTCCTTCGATAACAAGGTGAACGTGCTGTACTACTATTTGTGTGAAGGTAGTTATAATATGCAGGAGGTTGCAAATCGGATTTTACATGATTACAATCCGCATGCACCGCAAAGAGTTTCGGTTATTACCAGATGTTACGGATTCGGAGGAAATAACAAAGGTTCTCTTCGGTCCATCGGAGCAACTAGAGAGGATGTGGTGGCGTTTGTTCGCGCTTATCCAAACGGTTGTTACTATGATGGTAAGGGACAGGTAATGCGGGACTTTTTGGTAAAGCGGGGACAAGAAAGGAACAGGAGAAGTGTCTCTTATACGCAACCGCGAAATGCCGGAGACCGTACCGGTACGGTAAGAAGTAATCAGAAGACGTATAACAGCGATGCTTTTGATTTTTCCGAGTGTGATACATATTCAACGGCGACAATGCTTCGATGTGGTATTGTACTGGCACTTATGTTTTGCACGTTTAAGTTCCTATGGGGATGGAACTGGATTTTGGCTTTGGTTGTTGCGTTTTTTGTGGTGGGCCTGATTATAGGTGTAATGGAAAAGTTTGGAATAACAGATTTTGTGTTACAGATTGTCTCGTTGCTTTTTGTTTTTCTGGTTGTTAAGTTTTCATTGCACTGGCATTGGATTATAGCGTTGCTGCTGGCAGGAGGTGTAGAGGCCTTGTCAATGTTGATAGTAAGCAAAGTCAAAGACTAGGAAAGATATTACGAATGATTATGTTAGATACATAAGTTCTGTCGGGACAGAGATAAACAAAAGAGTGGAGGATGGAAAGATGATTAGTGTTACGAAAAAGATAGGAAATACGGATTATAATTATAAGATTATAACAGCGGGTGCAAAGTTTGAACTGCCACAGGGGTTGCCGGTTAAGTTGAGTTGTAACGGGCGGTTGTATTCCGGTAAGACGCATTCAAAGACGATAGGGCGGATTGACGGGTTAAGCGTGCTTTATAAGGAGACAGGTTTGCAAACCGGAGATGAGATTACGCTTACTTACGATTTGAGGACGGATATTATATC
>JAFTPY010000034.1 GCA_017463035.1 Lachnospiraceae bacterium | reverse complement strand
TACTTGAGGTCAGGGAGTAGGCTTCGTCAATCAGGATGATGTCATACTGTTCAAACAAGGCATGGGTCTTCGGTGCACTGTGCCCCACGAACTTTCCCTTTAAATCGGCTCCGTTAATACTGATAAAACGATTGTCCGGAAGCAATCCTTCCTCCGCCATCACATTTCCCAAAAGCTTTCCGATGGAGGTTTTTGCCGTACCCGGCGCACCGATCAGCAGGTGAGTATTGTGAATTCCGCTTCTTCCCAGCCCCATCTTCTCTCTCTGCTTTGCGTACTTCATGGTCTGTACCAGATTCCGGATCTGCTTTTTCACAGCTTCCATGCCCACCAGTTCCTTTTCCATACGCTGCAGATGGGTTCCTTCCTTTCCGCCCAGATCCTTTTCCGCAATGGACTTAAACTGCCGTAACACATCAAATTCCGGCTCCTCCAACGGAACAGATGCATCCTTTCTTCTCTCCTTACGGATATAGCATAACACCTTTTCAAACAAGTGGGACTTGTTCTTTTCCATCAAAGCAACAATTCGCTTGCACACATCCTCCGTCGGGAATTTCGGAGCCAGGCTCAACCCCAGACGCTGCAACCAGTTTTCAAACTGGATACAACGATAATCCTCCAATTCCTTCTCTTCGGTCTTAATCCACACCGAATCCGCCGTAGTTTCCAGAAGCAGACGTAAAATATTCTGCTCCCATTCATCGCTCGAAAGCTCCTCGTCATCGTCAAAGCCGGTCGCTTTGTTATCTTCCTCCAACAACAAGACAAACACCCGGCGGTTTCGTTGAAATCGCTCCAACAGAGTCGCATAAGTCAGGTTATCACCGAATACCCGGAATCGTTCCTCCGCTCTGTTAAACAAAACGGCCACCGGCTCCTTCCGGCAGGACATCCAATAGGGCTGGGTGTTCAGTGTCGGCTGGATGCCCAGAGACATAAAGTCACTGCCGAAAGGCATCACATTGGTAGTTCCGCTATGCTTAAACAACTCTCCGCTTCTGATGAGCGGAAGTCTGCACGACATTTCTTCCCACTCCTCCGGTTCTTCCTCCTCATCATAATCATAGTCCTCAAAGCCCTGGTCCCAGTCAATCATGTCTTCGATATCATCACCGTAGGCTTCGTTACTCTTCTCGTTGCCGACTCCCGCAAGGTAGGTCGCCGCCATGTACAAGGTTTCCTGATTGTTTCCCCGGAGAACCACTATACGGGACAAATCGCCCTTTGTCTTCTCTACCAGCTTCTGCAGCTCCGCAAAAGGCAATGCGCCGTTTTCCACATCTTCCTTCAACGCCTTTGCGGTGCACTCGTCCGGAATATAGAGATAATCCACACGTTCTCCCTTTCCTTCACTCAAAAAGTAGGTTCTCTCTTCCGCCTTAAGTAAGTGTAATTTCTTTCTCATCCTTTTCTCCTCCTTCTCTAATCCAATGCATACAGCTTACGACACATGGACAAATAATCCTCGTTTCTTACGGAAAGCAATACCTCCTGCAGAGCTTCCGAATCCGTGATTTGCCGGAACAACTGCTCCTGATAGTTTCCTTCGTACTCCGGCTTGTCAAAGAAACGAAGAGCATTGCTGATACGCCGGGAGGATTCCGTTTCATTCCGCTCGTTCAAAAACAGCTCCTCAATCTTTTTTCCCAGCTGCGCGACAAAGTTGCACAAATACGCCATCTTCTTTCCCTTCAGCTCCTGCCGTACCCTATCCTGCTTTTCTCCTGTCAGAACCTCCGAAATCATACGGTCCATAGCACCGTCCCTGTTCATTTGGTAGTAGGAATAAAAGGAATAGGCGATTTCATCGGACTTAATAAACTGCTTCACCGTGTTTTCCGTAATCGGATTGCCCAGTGCCTCATAGGCATACATCATGTGACTTAGGTTTTCCCAGCCTCGGCAGGTGACGACTTCATTCACATCCCCCGACGTATCGTAATAGTACAGGTTTACCCGGTTTGCCCCCAGATATCGAATCACCACCGGATGCATCTTTTTTTCTTCCGCATAGGCTAAAAATTCCTTTGCATCCTCTTCCACCGGTATCTTCCGCACACGATCCCAAATGGCCGCATCCAAATTTCTTGCACTTTTATTGAATTCCCTCGGATTTCCGCACAAAACAATGTTCCACCCTTCCGGAATCTTATAATGACCGATATTTCTGGTTTGCAGCATCGCCAGCATCATCGGGAAAATGGTTTCCGACGCACAGTTAAACTCGTCCAAAAGCAGGATTCCCTCCTCATGTCCCTTCTTTTTTTCCGCAAGCAGCCGGGCCACAATCTCCGACATCGTATACTCCGTATACTTCCACCCTTCCTCCTCTACAATCACAGGAAGCCCCAGCAACGTATTTCTCGTATGATGCGTAATACTGAAGCTTACAAAACCGATTCCCAGTTCATCCGCAATCTGCCGGACGATTTCCGTCTTTCCCATTCCCGGCTTTCCCTCCAGATAAAAGGGCATCTTCGCGGTCTCTTTGTAGCAATACGCGCCGTCCTTATCCTTCATCAGATAGGCCTGCATCCCCGCCTTTATTTCATCCTTTGCCTGCTGTACCGTGTACATCCTATACTCCTTTCTTAGATTAAAATCACATTCACCCACTCCGGCATTTCGACTCCCCACGCTTCCTTCCAGTTCTCTTTCATTACAAAATATACCGGATAGTCGGGCGCCTCCTCCGGAAATGCTCCGTCTCCGTCACTTAAGTAGAACAGAGCATCGATTTTTTCTCCCTTTGCCCTATACTCCTCCATCGCACTGAATACCGGCCGGAAATCGGTTCCGCCGAAGCCCGTAACCTTTTTATGGGAAAGCTCCCTTACCGCCGTATTAAAATCCTCGTAAACCTTCTGCTCCGTAATCTCCGTATCACATTCCAGATAATACACCTTTCCCTGTTCTGTCATTCCCGCAACATCCTGTAAAATTTGTACCGTTTCTCCTAAAAACTCCGGTATCGCATACTCACAGGACCCGCTGGTATCGGTTGCCAGCACCAGGGTATCCATCTTTAACTTCTCCGTCACCTCCGCAGGCTCGATTAACGGTACATCTCCGTAGCATTCCAAACCGTACAGGTAGAGATTGTAATCAATGGTATCCTCCTCCTTTGCACTTTCTCCGAACTGTAGCAGACGTCTTAAAACCGCCCGGTAGTCGGAGGTCTTTTTCTTTTCCGCAAAAAAATCCCGGAACATGTTTCCTGCCGTAAAGCCGTACCCGCCTCGTCTTATCCCGTCCACCAGTTCTTCCACAAGGATTTCTCCCCCCGGTTCACCTGCGGCAACCGACCCGTTTTTTCTTTTCTTTCCCCCGGCAGTACTCCCGCATTGTCGGATCAGCAGCTCACGAACCTCCCGCCATTTTCCGGCAACCTCTGCTTTCAGGGCTTTTTCATCCTGCTCCCGGTCGCTTTGTGACTGCTCTCCGCTTTTCCCTTTTACCGTCCTTTTCCTTGCCCAGTACTCATGACTGTCGCTTTTCACAAACTGCTGGTTTCCGATTATCTTAGAGGCAATATTCTTATCGTTCCGGGCCTTCAGATAAAGCGCCGGTTCGGCAATCAGCTCCGGTACATCCCACTCAAAAAATTCCCTCCAATCATAAAAGCCTAAAAGATCCATGGTTCGTGCGATTTTAAAATCCATGGTGACCCAGTGTAACAGCCTCCATTGTTCCTCGTCCTCTGCCTCAAAATCTCCGTAAATTCCGTGGAGCAGCATATGAAAGATTTGCTTTAACAATTCATGGGACTTCTGCTGTTTCACACATTTTATAATCTCCTTCGCATTGAAGAACAGGTGCTTTCCGTCGGTTGCCGGCTGTATCCGTTCTTCCACCGCCACAGGCTTGAAAATACTGATTGCATGTAACAAAAATCCGTAACGGTTTTTTAACTGCTGAAGACTCTTCTGTACCACCGCCTCGGCATCCCGTTCTTTTTTTGTCATCTTCTTAACAACCGTCAGACCGTTACCCGTCATTTATCCTTCCTCCCATTGATAGTCAAACTCTCCGTGCTGCTTCATAATCAACAGCGGAAGCATTGTCTTTGCCGACTTTCTGGCCCGATTGATTGCCGTCGGTAAAAGCATCGCCGGAAGCAAATTACTTTTCAGTGCCAGAATCAGATTTGCTTCATCCTGTAACCCAAAGGATATCAAGCTCTCCCAATTCGCCGTCTCCGAATTGACTATCATATCCACATGCTTTAACCACCACTCAAACCCTGCATAATTCGCATCAAACCTATGCTCGCAAATCATATCCAACATCTCCGGCAAATCCAATTCGTTGCATTCCGAACTGTCCCAGTCTAAAATAACCGGTTGTTTTGTCATTGTTTTCCACAACTGCAGATATCGCTCTGCATGAATCAAATCCTTTGCCGGTTCATTCTCATTTTTATATCGAAGCGTAAGCACGTTCCAAAACGTCCGTTGACGCTCCGGTATCAGCTCCGCTTCCTTCAAGGCTTTACAAAACTTTATCAGGTTTTGCTTCGACATGACCTTTTTGTCCCATGTCACGGTCCACAAAAGCTCGCACTTTAACTCCTCCGTCGCCACCCGCTCCCACAGTTCCGGACGTTTTTCTTTCAACAAAGCCAGATTTTCCAACCACCGGTATACCGTCTTTAACTCCGCATCCGGCAGAAAACGTTTTCTGCTTAATTTATAATCCAGCGCGGAATAACTTTCCCACAATGCATACCATACATTCTCCGGCATATCTCCCTTTTGAAGCAATGCCCCCATCACGGAATCCGTGACAATCTCATTGATATGAAACACTCCTTCCCCGCTTTTCCAGACTGTCACGACCTGTCCGTCCCGTAAAGCAACTCCGCTCTTTGCAAGCTGTTCCGCAAGCTCGTATTCCTTACACCGGAGTGCCACGGACAACGCATTCCCGATGTACAGAATGTCCCTATTCTCCGGCTGCTCCTCTTCCGCCATCAGAACATAATCGTCATTCAGTACCTCATTGGTTGCCTTCGCCTTCCGGAACGCCCGCAGTCTGGAAATCACATTCTCTTGCTTTATCAGATCACCATAATCTTCTATGTAACGCTGCAATCCCTGCGCCGTATAGGTTTGTGTCCCTATTGTTACCTGCCTTCCCAAAAATTCGAAGGGATTCCCTCCGTATAACGCATCCGATATTGCCATAGCTCCTCCTTACTTTCCCGCCATCCTGTCTACAATGCCGTACTCCAATGCCTCTGCGGCACTCATCCAATAGTCCCGCTCTGTGTCTGTCGTCACCTCTTCTACCGTTTTTCCGCAATTACCTGCCAGAAGCTCGTTCAGTACCTGTTTTGTACGCTTAATATGGTCCGCTGCAATCACAATTTCCGATGCCTGACCGGCCACTCCGCTGCTGGGCTGATGAATCATTACTTCGCTGTGGGGAAGAATTACTCTTTTTCCCTTTGCTCCGCCGGATAAGATGACCGCCCCCATGCTGGCTGCCTTACCCACACAGACTGTTTCCACCTCCGGCTGAATGAACTGCATCGTGTCGTAAATTGCCATTCCCGCACTGACAGAGCCTCCCGGACTGTTAATATACAAATGAATATCCTCATCTCCCAAAGAGGCAAGATGAAGCAGCTGTGCAATAACGGAAGCCGCCATTTCATCGGTTACCTCCCCCACCAGATGAACGATTCGGTTCTCAAGATTTGAGGAAAAGATGTCTGTCCCCTTCCCCTTCGTGTCATAAATAATCGGATTAATCACCATTTTTTTTTCCTCCTTTTGTTTGTGTCTTCAGTATATCCGATACCCTTGTGCAATTTTGCGCAAGCTTAATCCGCCGGTAACGGTTTGAACTCTCCGTGTTGCTTTAAGAGCAAAAGGGCGATTTGGTCCGGATCATTTTTTCTTGCATACTTAACAGCCTCCGGAACCATTCCTTTGGTAATCAAGTCAAGTTCCAATGCCCTTCTCACACACTTTTTGTCCTTTATTACGTAGCGAAAAATACCATCCCACTCCATACTTTCCGCATTCACGATAACATCCGCAATCTTAAGAAGCATCTCTTCTACCTCCTCTTCATAATCATACGAACTGCCATCCAAACGCTTTCGCACCGTCTCTGCCAAAGAAGAGTCGTCCCGCAAATCCAACACAAGCCTCCGACCGCTGATTCGTTTCCATAATCTCGCAAAGAAAGGCTCTCTTTCTATACGTTCTTCAAAAATACCGCAACCTTTTATTCCGTTCCATAGTATCTTCATGCAAAGCGTTCTGTCCGTCGGCGGCGGCAGCACCTTTTTCCATTTTTTACAGAATGCCGTTTCTTCCGCTTCCGTGATTCCTTCATATCCTGCGGTATACGCCCAAAGGATTTCGGTTAAAAATTGTTCCGTAACCATTTCCCGAAAAAAATCCGGCCGTTTACGCTTTATACTTTCCAAAGTTCTGAGCCAACGTAATACCCTGTCGTATTTCGTTTTGTCGAGTTCAAGGGTGCCTCCCTCTCCCGATAAGATGCCCGTATAATATCCACGCAACTCCTTCCACAGTTCCCTCCAGAGTTCCTCCGGTACTGTTTCATCCTCCAACAGAAGCTCCAACAGCCCTTCATGTTCACGCTTACATACGATAGGTGAGGAACTTTCGGTATTATAGATCACAACACTTCCCCCACCGATGATACGCTTTTTTTGTTTCAGCAATGCGCCCGCCAAATCGTATCTCTTACAAAGAATCGCCATAAACAACGCATCTCCCTGATACAACGTCTTCTTGCCTCCCAACGAAAACTCCGGCTCATCCCGTACCAGATTAAATGTCCCCATACTTCCGAAAGTCTTTCGTCCCTGTTTTCTTTCCGCTTCAATCACCGCCTGTCTCGCTGCAATCTGCTCCAGTACCGCCTGCTCCGTAAGCTCCGACCTGTGCTCTTTTAGGTAATTTACCAGCCCGATACCGCTGTATGTGACGCCGTTCAGATGCACGACTGCTTCACCGTATGCCTCATCCATCCCGTATCTCTCCTTTCTCATGGCAAATGCTTTTCCCTCTCTCCGGGTACAAGAATAACAAATCGGTCTGTGCAATTTTGCATAAAAAAAGAAAAGGCCGCAGCTACGATTTTACCCGCAGCTGCGACCATCATTTCTTGTTCTATTCTTTTCCCTTTACCGCAAGGTTCCAAAAAATACCCGGTCAAAGAAATCCTTGGTTACCTCCGGTCCCAGTTCCTTCTTAAATACATCCGTAGATATACCGCCCTTTTCGATTAAGCCGTCCGTATAAGCCAAGGTAATATTCTTCTTCTCGTTCTTTTCTTCCTCGGTAAGCTCCGGCAGCATTTTTGCATGGTCCAGATAAACTTGGACACTTTCCCTAAGCATCAACTCAAGCTGCGCATCATCCTTCGGTTTACTTGCCTTGTATGCATCTACACTGAGCAAATGCTCATACCATGCCTCCGAGGCTTCAAAATTCGCCAGATGCTGATATCCGTCTATCACACCATTCAGCTTCCCCACCAATTGCATATAGGTTGCATCCTTATTTTGTACCACATCATAGAATTCCAGATAAGACTTCCGGTTGGACAAGATATACATATAATCCGCCGACATCAGCGGTACGTTCTTATCCTTTGGCGTAATAACAATCGTGGCCATCTGCATCACACCCATATTGACACGCATCACAGAAAGATTACCCAGTCCCTCGATGGCATACTGTTCCACCTTAAACTTCATAATCCCGTACATCTTCATTTCCTCGTACTCTTCCGGGCTGATTTGTGTCACGGTATAGGACTTGTTCAATTCCTCCAATACCGCATCTATGCTGCGATTCATCGCCTTTACATTACGGGAGGCATTTACCGCAATCACCAGAATAAGGATTGCCAGTAAGCCTCCGATAATTCCCAATACCACACGTGCCACCTTCCTTTTTCCTTTGTTTATTCGTTCGCGCCTTTTCTTTTCCATACTCGTTTCTCCTTTGCCTGATTTTACTGTACACAAAAAGAAACTCCACACCTTTTAGCAGAAAGCTTTTATTTATTATATCAAACTTTCTGTAAAATTACAATACTATGTTTTTTTGTTTACAATATTTTTATGTATAACAAAAATGTCGCATCTGCAATCCCCATCACAGATGCGACACCATCTTAGCCTATAGGCGCTATCCTTCTCTATATACCTGTTATTCCAACTTAACCTTATTTACTTCCTGATTAAGATTCAATGCAATCTCCTTATTTACATT
>JAFTPY010000294.1 GCA_017463035.1 Lachnospiraceae bacterium | reverse complement strand
CTGTAGTTCATTGTAATTTCCCCCATTTTGTCTTTAAAATCATGTAAAACTCTTACTTTTGTACGTCGACTACACCCTTCTGCGGAATCTCCGCTGCACCATCCTTCAATCCGGTACGAAGGTCAAATTTACAAACAAAATACTCTCCTTCATAAACACACACATCGCATCGTTCTCCCTTTAACACCGCATTGGGATGATATTTCAATTCCGCTGTTTCAATGGTCTTGTATCTGTTATCTTCCAAATACTCCACTTCCAGTACATAGGTCAGATTGATTGCCGGAGCTCCACCGCTTTTTGCCGGTGGAACCACCCCCGCCACATTTACCTTGTATCCCTGTATCGTTCCGTGATAACGCTTTCCACGGTTCTCCGCCGTCTTTCTGGCCCCCCTCATACGCTTACAAGAAGAAAAGTCGCTCTTGGACGGATATGCAAACAAAACGCCGATTCCCACAAAAATCAAAGCTAGTGTCAAATAGAACCCGCCGGTAAAACGAACTTCCTTTGAAAATTCAGCTGCCGCCTTTGCAAACAAAAAGAGGCCTATTACAGGAAAAACCGCCGGAATCGCAAGCACCCTCCACGGATAATATTCCTTTACGGGCCGGTACTCTTTTATGATGCGAGGTCTCTCGTTTTTCTTATTCTGTTCCTCTACAAGTGTAAAAAATTGGTTGGGTGGTAACATATGATTTCCTCCTTAGTGTTCAAATAAGTTCTCCCGAATGTACTCAAACTGCCGGTTCAGCAGTTCCACATCCACATTTCCTTCCTCATCAAAGGCCACACCCTCTGTAGTAATGTCCCTGTCATATCCGGTACTTCTCAAAAATGCAAAGAACTGTTCAAAATCAAGCTTTCCCGTTCCTACCGGCAACGCAGACAGATTCGCCCAGTCCATATAGCCACCGGCATAGTCGTTTACATGGTAATGACGAATGTGACCTTCCTTCCACAGCCAGTCATATTCCGGCTCATACAGTAGCTCCAGTTCTTCATGAAAAGCCGCCATCTTTGTATCAAACAAAAAGTGAATGTCCGGGTATGTCGCACGTAACTCCTTCAGATGCTTCATCGGATTTTCGGTATTACAGACTACATTTTCTACCAACAAATCAAGTCCATACTTTGCTGCTATCTCCTGCAAACGTGAATATGCCGCAATATTATTCTGTATCTGTCCGTCCGAAGCCCGTCCTCCCCACAAATGAAGCACAAGCTTTTCCGCACCGATGTCCTTTGCGAAATCGCAGTTTATCTCAAACAATCGGAAAGCCTCCGCTGTCTTTTCCTCTCCGCCGATACTGATATACTCTCCTACTATTTTATCACAATGTACCACCGGAATACAAAGGTTTAATTCCTTCAAAAGGCGCTTCTGTTCCTCTGCATCTTCGTAACCGGCTTCGTACATGTGAAACTCGATGATAAACTCAAAACCGTCACAGATCAGTTCTTTCGAAAGTTCCTTTAACAATGCGAAATTGTCCACAGATGCCTTTCCGATAATTGCTCCGGTGGAGCATAGAATTCTGCTCATTCTTCCCCTTTTCCTTTTCTTGACATTATCTTGAATAATCAATTCTTACAAACTTCTTCCCATTCGGCAACTCCTGTTCAAAATGCTCTGTCTTTCGATACCCAATCTCAGACATACAGTTTACCAACCTATCCTCCTCCATCTGATGATGCACTTCTTCCAGACAATCAAAGGCATGCAGATACGGCGAATCCGACACAAAGGAGTCTCCGGTATTGATCTGTATAATACAAGAAACATAGCGTGGCTTTACCAGGCCTACCACTTTTTGAAAACACTCATACCCGATATATTCTATCAACAGGTTTGCCACAAGTAAGACCGCCTCCGGCAACTGCAAACCATCCTCCAACAAATCGGCACAAATTGCCTCAAACACATCTCCAAGCTCTTCGTAGCGCTTTTTACATGCCGAAAGAAAGCTTTGATTCACATCCACTCCGTATACTTTCCTGATTCTTTCTTTGTCGATATGTTCAAGTCCGTTTCCGCCGGCTATACCAAGAATCATAATACTTGCAACATCATACGCCAGGAACTGTTCCCGCATCATTTCGTTTAGCATTTGAAGTTGATACACTCTCTCCAAACTCATATGATTTTCATAGTCGTCTAACTTAATTTCTTGCCACGGATTACTCACATAGTCACCTCTATCCTATCAAATCTGGTTTTCAAACACATTATAGGTCCGAATCTCTACGCACACATCACCCTCAAAACTAAACGGCACCACCCAAGGCATCAGACCTCTGATTTCCTCAAACTGTGCATATCCGAAGGACTTATCATAATAATTGATGATTGTACTCAGAGCCGTTCCGTGGCTTCCCACCACAAGATTCTTTCCCTCATATCGCTTTAACACATTCTTCAGTGCCGCGATATTTCTCGTCTGAACCTCTTCCAAGGATTCTCCGTCCGACAACTTGTAATTAAAATCCTCCCACTGCTTCTTACAAAACCCATTAAAATCCTCTATCCAACAATTATCGATGCGACGCTCTCTAAAATCTTCCACGACTTTAATCTCTAGTCCAGACTTTTCCGCAAAATCCCGTACTGTATCAACAGCTCGCTTAAACGGGCTGGACAACACTGCATCAATCTGTTTATCCCGTAAAAACTCCGTCACAAGAACTCTGTCTTTCAGTCCCTTTTCAGAAAGCTCGCGTGTCATATCGTCATGGTTGTTGTAGTTCGGTTCCGCATGCCGTATAAAATAGACTCTTGTTCTCATCTCTTCCTCTTTTCCCGAAACTCATCCATATACTTCTTACAAGCGTACGCTTCCATCAACTTTTCTTCTTCCCATGTCCAACAATGTTCCACCTCTATCTTCTGATAAAGTTCTTCCTCCGTCGGCTCTGCCGGAAAGATATCACACGGATACTGCTCACAATATCCGCAATGGATATGTCCCATTTCTATGACACACCTTCTGGCCTCACAGTCCGGACTGGATAATACAGCATCCTCTCCTTCATTGCAACATCCATCGCAAATTACTGTTTTAGGGTCCGGCTCATAACCTTGCCATATCTTCTTCCATACATTGCAGATTTCTTCCCGTCGGTCCTCCCGTTCCACATTCGGGCGATAGATCAGACATAAATCACAACGCATACCACACTTAGAAAAATTACTATTTTCGCTCCCCATTTACATTCTCCTTAACAATTCTTGCTACACCTTTCTAACCGAACCAGATATTCCCCATCGCTTTCACCTACAATTTTTCTAAATATGTTCCCTAATAAACAAAAATTGCCCGTTTAGCATCTCCACGTCCACAACGCCTTCGCGGTCAAATGCAGTTGCCTCTACCGTATAATCGCCGTCATATCCAATTTCCCTAATAAATGCAAAAAACTTCTCGATATCCACCTTGCCCTTCCCTATCGGCAAGGTACGAAGGTTTGACCAATCCATATAGCCACCGCCGTAATCGTTCACATGATAATGGCAGATATGTCCATCCTTCCAAAGCCATTCATATTCCTTTTCGTACAGCAAATCCAACTGTTCGTGGAACGCCGCCATCTTCGTATCAAACACAAAACGGATGTCCGGGTACATCTCCCGAAGCTCACACAAATGCTTCATCGGATTTTCCACATTACAAACCACGTTTTCAATCCACAAATCCAGTCCAAAGGATATTGCCATATCATTCAAACGCGGGTAGGCATTCAAATTGCTCTGAAAGTTAGAATCTGATGCCAAACCGCCCCACAAATGAAGCACCAGCTTTTCTGATCCGATACTCTTTGCCAAATCACAGTTGATTGCAAACCGACGGAATGCCTCCTCCATCTCCTCCGGACTTCCCTTACTTATGTACTCGCCGATACTTTTCTCACAGTGAAACGCCGGAATAAACAGTCCTAATCCTTGTAAAAACGTCTTTATCTCCTCTATCTGCTCGGACCATGACGAATACATCATAAACTCAAATCCGTCACAAGTCAGTTGCTTTGATAAAGGCTCCAACAATCTGTAATCTCTTCCG
>JAFTPY010000293.1 GCA_017463035.1 Lachnospiraceae bacterium | reverse complement strand
GGTGAAACCGGTACCGGAATTGTTGTGCTCGGCGGTTCGGTAACCGCTGCGGGAGTGGGGCTGGTGGACCTGACAGACGGAAAACTGACAGAGGAAGATACGTCTTTGTTTCTGTATCATAACTATATTGTGGCAGAAGGAACGTCGGGATGTGAAGCGTTATCCTCTTGTACGCTGTTGGTGTCCGGCGAGTTTGAGGTAAAATAAAGAAAAAACAGATATTTTGTCGACAGAACAAGAAATGCAAGATATAAAAGTGCATGTTCTTGAAAAAGACTGTTAAGTTGTCTGGGATTGCGAAAGCAAAGAGAAAACGAACTGTACAAATTCAACAAAAACGGGGCGTTGAATTTGGTTAATTGAGATATGGTAATTTATTTTTAAATAGTGTATTATATTAGTGTGCTTTTTTTGTGGAAGAGAAAAGTGTATTACATCATATTTTAGGAGGAAATAAAAATGGCAAGTTTATCGTTGAAGAATATCAACAAGACTTATCCGAACGGCTTTGTGGCTGTTAAGGATTTCAATCTTGAGATTGAGGATAAGGAATTCATCATCTTCGTAGGTCCGTCCGGTTGTGGTAAGTCCACTACCCTTCGTATGATCGCAGGTCTCGAGGAAATTACCGGTGGTGAGCTTTACATCGGCAACAAGCTTATGAACGACGTAGAGCCGAAGGACAGAGATATCGCGATGGTATTCCAGAACTACGCATTGTATCCGCATATGTCCGTATTTGATAATATGGCATTCGGTTTGAAGTTAAGAAAGACCCCGAAGGAAGAGATTAAGAGACTTGTTAGCGAAGCTGCAAGAATTCTTGATATCGAGCATCTGTTAGACCGTAAGCCGAAGGCTCTCTCCGGTGGTCAGAGACAGCGAGTAGCAATGGGTCGTGCAATCGTACGTAATCCGAAGGTATTCCTCATGGATGAGCCGCTTTCCAACTTGGATGCTAAGCTCCGTGTACAGATGCGTATCGAGATTTCCAAGCTTCATCAGAAGTTACAGACCACCGTTATCTACGTTACCCATGACCAGACCGAGGCAATGACCCTTGGTACCAGAATCGTAGTTATGAAGGACGGTGTTATCCAGCAGGTAGATACTCCGCAGAATCTCTACGACAGACCGCAGAACCTCTTCGTTGCAGGTTTCATGGGATCTCCGCAGATGAACTTCATCGACTGTCAGGCTGTAGAGCAGGGCGGCGCTGTTATGCTTAAGTTCGGTAACCACTCCATTAAGCTCACCGAGAAGAGAGCTCAGAAGCTCATCGACGGTGGCTACACCAACGAGGAGTTCCCGAAGAAGGTTGTTCTCGGTATCAGACCGGAGGATATTAAGGACGAGGAGAGCTTCATCGCTATGTCCAAGGACAGCAGCTTAGAGGCTACCGTTCGTGTATACGAGCTTCTCGGTGCAGAAGTATTCTTATACTTCGATATCGATGAGACCATCCCGGTAACCGCGCGTGTTAACCCGCGTACCACCGCTAGACCGGGCGATACCATCACCATTGCTTTTGACTTAACGAAGATACATATCTTCGATAAGGAGACCGAGCAGATTATTTCCCACTAATACGAAATATGATTTTTCAGGGCCGTCGTTTTACGACGGCCCTTTCTATATGCCTGCACGCAAAACTTTCACAAAAAAATCCCCCCTCTTTTGTTGACTTTTACCACCGCGAATGATAAACTGACAATAGTGGGGAAGTATTTTTTTGCTGTAAAAGGAGGACATATGATTTCGAATCAGGTGTTACAGAATACAATTGACGGATTAAAGGCAATTACGAGAGTCGAGCTCTGTGTATTGGGCACGGATGGCGAGGTTTTGGCTACCACATCGGAGCCGGGACAGGAGAGTATCGAGGCTGCGGTTGCCTTTGTGGATTCTCCGGCAGAGAGCCAGTCTTTGGCGGGCTATCAGTTTTTTAAAGTATATGACGACAGTCATCTGGAGTTCGTGGTTTTGGCGAAGGGTGATACGGATGATGTATATATGATCGGCAAAATGACGGTGTTCCAGATTCAGAACCTAATTGTGGCGTATAAGGAGCGTTACGATAAGGATAACTTTATCAAGAACCTGCTGTTGGACAACCTGCTTCTGGTGGATATTTACAATCTGGCGAAGAAACTTCACATTGAGGCAGATGCACGTCGTATCGTATTTCTGATTGAGACGAAGCAGGAGAAGGATACCAATGCTCTTGAAACCGTGCGTAGCCTGTTTGCCGGTAAGAGCAGAGACTTCATTACCGCGGTGGACGAGCGGAATATTATTCTTGTAAAAGAGCTGAAGCAGAACGAGGATTACGAGCATATGATGAAGACGGCGAAGGTGCTTTTAGATACCTTAAACACTGAGGCCATGACCAGAGTAAATATCGCCATCGGTACCATTGTCAATGAGATTAAGGATGTGTCCCGTTCCTATAAGGAAGCAAAGATGGCGCTGGAGGTAGGTAAGATTTTCTACAGTGACCGTAATGTGGTAGCGTATTCCAATCTCGGTATCGGCCGTTTGGTATACCAGCTTCCGCTTCCGATGTGTAAAGTATTTATCCGGGAGATTTTCGACGGCAAGTCTTTGGAAGATTTTGATGAAGAGACCATCGTTACCATCAATAAGTTCTTTGAGAACAACCTGAATGTGTCCGAGACGTCCAGACAGCTTTACATCCATCGAAATACATTGGTATACCGTTTGGATAAGCTGCAGAAGATGACGCATTTGGATCTTCGAACCTTTGAAGATGCCATTACCTTTAAGATGGCGCTTATGGTTGTAAAGTATATGAAGTATGTTGAAAATATGGAATTTTAGGTAGGAGAGCCGCACCGGAAGATGCGGCTTTCGGAATATAAAGGAGGAGGGAGCAGTTCATGGCAGAATATGATTTACACAAGGATTTGCAGAATATTCAGGCCCCGGTCATTCATTTCGATCATGTTTCCAAGGATTACCAGAAGGGGATTCATGCCATAGAAGATATCAGTTTCAGTATCAATAAAGGAGAGTTTGTTTTCATTGTGGGAAGCAGCGGTTCCGGAAAGTCAACGTTAATCCGTTTGATGCTCCGGGAGATTTTGCCCACCAGAGGGAAGGTGTATGTGGCAAGTCGGGAGCTGTCCAGACTGCGCCGTCACCAAATCAGCAAATATCGTCGCAGCATCGGTGTGGTGTTCCAGGACTTCCGTTTATTAAAGGACCGGAATGCTTACGAGAACGTGGCCTTTGCACAGCGTGTGGTAGAGGTTCCTCCGGCAGAGATTAAGAAGAAAGTGCCGCGTATGCTTTCCATGGTGGGACTCAGCGAAAAGTATAAAGCGTTTCCGTCGGAGCTTTCCGGCGGTGAACAGCAGAGAGTGGCTTTGGCGAGAGCACTGGTGAACAATCCGGTGATTTTGCTGGCAGACGAGCCAACGGGTAATCTGGACCCGAAAAATTCCTGGGAAATTATGCATTTGTTGGAGGAAGTAAACCGTAGGGGAACAACGGTGGTTGTGGTTACCCATAATCATGAGGTGGTAGATATGATGCAAAAGCGTGTCATCACGCTTCGGAACGGCAGAATTATCAGTGACGAACAGAAGGGCGGGTATGTACATGCAAAGTATTAGAACTTTTTTTTATTGTTTAAAGCAGGGACTCCGCAGTATTTTTCATAACGGAATGTTTTCGTTGGCGTCCATCGGCACTATCGCGGCAAGTTTGTTTCTTTTGGGGCTGTTCTATTTTGTGACCTCCAATGTCAACTTTGCAGTGAAGGAAGCGGAGCAAAACGTGGGTGTTACGGTATTGTTTGTGGAGGATTGTCCGGAAGAAACCATAGAGCATATCGGTGAGGAAATCAAGAAGCGTGCCGAGGTGGCCAGAGTGGAATTTGTTTCCGCGGAGGAAGCCTGGGAAACGTTTCGGACGGAAAGCTTAAACGAAGAGTTGGCGGCGACCTTCGGAGAGGATAACCCTTTGGAGGATTCCGCATCCTACGAGGTGTTCTTAAATGATGTTTCCATGCAAAGTGTCTTAATCCGGTTTATTGAAGGGCTGGAGGGCGTGCGTCGTGTCAATGCGTTGGACGGCGTAGCCGAGAGCATGGAGGGAATCAGCCGGATGATAACCGTGATATCGGTGGCAATCATTGTGATTTTAGTAGCGGTGGCAATCTTTTTGATTCGTATGACGGTATCCATCGGAATATCCGTCCGGAAGGAAGAAATTTCTATTATGAATTTAATCGGTGCGACGGATTTTTTTGTACGTTTCCCGTTTGTTGTAGAGGGTGTAACCTTGGGAATTTGCGGAGCGCTTTTACCTCTCGGTATTTTGCATTTGATTTACGGAAAGGTAATCGAATATCTTACGGGAGAGTTTGAAAGTGTATTTCAACGGATGGCATTTTTAAGCGGGCATGATGTTTTCATGAAGCTGACGCCGTTGTTGCTGGGGATCGGGGTATTAATCGGATGGTTCGGCAGTACGTCGTCTACGAGGAAGCAGTTAAAGAAAATCAGTTTGCGATAATATAAGAAACAGGGAGTACAGTGGGAGAAAAAGAAAGGAGACGCCGGATGAAGCAGAGTTTGAAAAAAGGATTATGTTATATCGGGGTGGTTGCGGTTCTGGTTTCCGTGATTCCGAAGGGGCACGGAAGTGAGGCACTGGCGGCGCAATCCTATCAGTCGGCAATCGACAAGGCAAAAAAAGAAAAGGAAGAGCTGGAAAAGCTGAAAAAGGAAACCGCCGATCGAATTGCGGCATTGGAAGCGGATAAAAAGAGTACGGAAGAATATATTAAAAAGGTAGACGAAGAACTGAATCTTGCTTATTCCGAGATGGAAGAACTGAAACAGGACATTGCGGAATGTGAGGCAAATCTGGAGGCAACAATTCTTGAATTGGAAGAGGCGGTTCGCACGAAAGAGAATCAGTATGCTACCATGAAAGCCCGGATAAAATATATGTATGAGCACGGGGAAACCAGCTTTTGGGAGATTTTGACGGGAGCCGAGGATTTGGAGGATTTATTAAATCAGGTGGAATATCGCTCCCAAATTGCGAAATACGACGACAAGCTGTTAAAGCGTTACGAGGCATCCTGTGAAGAGGTGAAAAAGAAGGAAGAGTCCTATGAACTGGCGTGGGTGGATTTGAATGCGCGAAAGGATGCACAGCAGGTACAGATTGATAATCTGGCGATTCTGGTGGCAAATAAAGCCGCATATATGGATGAATTAACGGCCAGTCTGGGAATTACGGAAGAGCAGTACTTTGAGTTCTATGAAGAAATCGAAAGCAAAGAGCTTCAGATAGCGGACCTGGAAGAAAAGGAACGGAAACGTATCGAGGAAGAGGAGCGTAAAAGACGGGAAGAGGAAGAACGTTTAAAACGCGAGGAAGAAGAACGTAAGAGAAGAGAGGAAGAACTGAAGAAGCTTGGTCTGACGGACGAGACCTCTGTGGATAATATGATATGGCCGTTTCCGGGGGATCCGAATATTTATTCCTACTTCGGCTATCGTATCAGCCCGATTACGGGAAAGAAGGAATATCACAGCGGGATCGATATCGGCGGCGCATACGGAGCTGATATTGTGGCATCCCTTGCCGGTGTGGTAACAAAGGCGACCTGGAGCTCCATGAACGGAAATCATGTGGTGATTGATCACGGAAACTGAGTGACGACGCACTATTTACATGCGTCAAAGCTGCTGGTAAAGGCCGGTGATAAGGTAAAGCAGGGACAGGTAATTATGAAGTGCGGTTCTACCGGGT
>JAFTPY010000292.1 GCA_017463035.1 Lachnospiraceae bacterium | reverse complement strand
TTCTACAAACATTTTCGGAAAAGACGAGTCCTCTGAAGAGTTGCCGGAAGCAATTTTTACGCGGGAACATTTTGTAATTCGCTTACCGGAAGGTGTGACCTCCCGCGATATCAAGGATTTTGATGATTATCCGAATAAACGCTTTACTGTTTCCATTCCCGGAAATCATATAGAATTTCTTTCGGAACAGGACACCTATAATCCGGTTCATACCTTAAAAGATATCCGGTTTAGTCACAGGGTAACGGATAACACTACGGTAATCACTTTCAGCACCACTAAAATTCAAGGTTATTCCCTTACGATAGCAGATGGTTTTCTGGCTGTACGGATTGCCGATCCAAAAGAAATTTACGACAAGATTATTGTTCTCGATGCCGGACACGGAGGAATCGATCCGGGCACCCTGCGCGGTACGGTATACGAAAAAAATGTCAATTACAATGTAATCAATGTATATGCTCCGGAGTATTTTAAAGACTCAGACATAAAAGTATATCATACACGTACAACAGATACGAAGATTGCCCTGCAAAACCGGGCAGATTTCGCTGCCTCCGTGGGTGCTGATTTGTTTATCAGCTTCCATGTCAATGCGCATTCCAATTCCGCAGTAAACGGTACCAGTGTATATTATTCCGCCTCCAACAATAAGGCTTCCTCGTCCGGTTTAAAGAGTTCTGTATTAGCTCAAGCCGTCACCGACTGCCTGTCAAAGGCATGGGGTACGAAAAACCGCGGCATTTTAACGGACAAATTTGTCGTAATACATAATAACACCGTACCTGCAGTTTTGGTAGAATGCGGCTTCATCACAAACAATAACGATTTTGAAAAAATCAAGGATACTACCTATCAAAAGAAAGCAGCCAAAGCTCTTTTTGATGCGGTTACCGAGATTTTTGAAAAATATCCAACCAAACGATAACCCGGATGATATCCATGTTACATGTAAACGTATAACAAGACAGGAGAATGAATATGAGAGGACATCACTGCAAGAAAAGTATTCCATGGCTTATGCTTATATTTTCCGTGGTATTTTTGATGCTGAACAAGGAAACCAAAGTAAACGCGGCTTCTTTACAGGTACAGGCCTGCTATGACGCTAACACACCTACCAATGCTCTGGAGGTTGTATTATCCGTCAACAGTACCTCTGAAATTACCATGGCAAAATACGATTATAAACGTGCCGCTAACACACGTTATTTCACCGAGAACACAAAAAAAGGAACAAACATTGAAAAGAATTCCGACGGGAACTATTCCTTTGTTATTAACCAAAACGGTTATGTTTCTGTTATTGTTGCGAATGCGGCAGGAGAAGAGCAGTTGTTGGTTTTCAAGATAAAAAATATAGATGTTACGTCACCGGAATTAGAAATCACTTCCAAACAATCAAACGGTGTTTACCGGATTAATGTATCTGCCACAGACGATGTTTCTCGGAATGTTTCCGTTCGTTACGTAAGCGGCGCATACGCATCGCCTACCGATACCGTGTGGGAAAATGCAGATACCTTCACAAACAACAAAAGTCTGATATTACGTGAAGGAAAATATACATTTATGGCCATTGATGAAGCCGGTAACCGGCATGTAATCATTCAGCGTTTCGGTGAGGACGAAGCATCTACAGATGAATTCCGGGCTGTATGGATTGCTTACTTGGATTTTAAAACCACCGGTTATACAAAAAAAGAATTCAAAACACACATCGAAACCATGTTTAACGAAGTTTGTGCCATGAATATGAATGCTGTGGTTGTTCATGTTCGTCCGTTCGGCGATGCCATGTATGATTCAAATTATTTTCCTTGGTCCCGCTATGTTTCCGGAACTCAGGGAAAGGATCCGGGCTTTGACCCATTGGAAATCATGGTAGAAGAGGCCCACAAAAGGGGGCTTGAGTTCCACGCGTGGCTCAATCCGTACCGTATTACTTCAAACTCCACAAACGTAAAAGATTTAAGCAAAGATAATCCTGCCCGGATTTTTCGTACAGACAGCAAAAAATCCAACGATCGAAATGTTCTTACCTATGATGGAAAATTGTACTATAATCCGGCTGTAAAGGAGGTACAAACACTGATTGTAGACGGAATCCGGGAAATCGTATTAAATTATGATGTGGACGGTATTCATTTTGATGACTATTTTTATCCGACGCTTGGTAAAAATTTCACAAAGAATTTTGATGCACCGGAATACGAGACTTATAAGCAAAAGCAGATAAACAGGAATGCCGATTATTTGTCTATTGCGGATTGGCGTCGCGAAAATGTCAATACATTAATACGCAATATTTATTCCACTGTCAAAAAAATTAATCCGGAGGTTGTATTCGGAATCAGTCCGGGCGGTTTTATGGATTCACTGAAAGCAGACGATAAATACTATGTAGATTTTGAAACCTGGTTAGGTCACGACGGATATATCGATTATTTGTGTCCGCAGCTTTATTGGAGCAACGATCATAGTATTTACCCGTACAACGATATTTTAAACCGATTTATTGCAGCGGCAAAAAATCCGGATGTAAAGCTTTACGTAGGTGTAGGCGCTTATAAAGCCGGAATAAAAACCGAGGGAACCGACTGGTATAAAAACGCAAACGTTCTTCGTAATATGATTCGTTATGCAAGAAACACAAACGAAGTAGACGGATTTATTATTTACAGTTACAAATATTTGATTTCAAAACGCAATCATACAGCAATCATTAACATGCTGAAGGAATTCAAATAACAGCCAGGGAGTTTTAACAAAAACCCGGAGCATCATTTTTTCAAGATATACTGAACAAACCACTCTTTTGGTTTATTATGCCCATCAAATTGCGTTAAACTATGGTTTAGCGCAATTTGATGGATTGCTTTTTTCACTATTCCTCTTTCATAAATATATGGATTCAAGGTCTTTTTTCAAAGTTTGGAGGTTTTGTATGGAACAACGTACTTATCACGAACAAACCAATATTCAAAACACAAAGCGTTTACGGGAACTGATTTCCGATTTGCCGTCTTATGTGGCAACTTTTTTTCGTGGAATCGAACCGGTAACCGCGTCACGCACACGTATTGCATACGCGTTTGATTTACATGTGTTCTTTGAGTACATTTCCGCAACCAATCCTTTATACCAGGGGAAACCGTTAAAAGACATAGAGTTTGATCTGCTCACCAGATTAACCCCAATGGATATTGAAGAATATTTGGAATACCTGAAATTATATACTAATAAAGAAGGAAAAGAAATTACGAACAATGAACGAGGCATCAAACGCAAACTTTCTTCTTTACGTACCTTTTACCGGTATTTTCATGCAAACAGGATGATTGATGAGAATCCGACCCTCCAGGTCACTATGCCGAAAATTCATGAGAAAAACATCATACGTTTTGAACCGAATGAAGCTGCGGAGTTTTTAGATCAGGTAGAAAGCGGTGCCCGTCTCACAAAGGAACAACAGGTACGTCACGAATCCAATAAAGTCAGAGATTTGGCTATAACTACATTACTTTTAGGTACCGGCATCCGTGTGTCCGAATGTGTCGGTATTGATATTAATGATATTGATTTTTCCAGTGACCGCATTAACATTGTTAGAAAAGGCGGCTACGAGTCCTTCGTATATTTCGGCGATGAAGTCAGAGATGCACTTCTCTCCTATTTGGAAGAACGAAATAAACTGATTCCGAAGGAAGGGCATGAAAACGCTTTTTTCTTATCCAACCGAATGCAACGCATCAGTGTTCGAAACGTGGAAGTTCTTGTAAAGAAATATGCAAGAGTTGTTACGACCGTAAAAAAGATTACACCACACAAATTGCGTAGCACTTACGGTACGGAGCTTTACAAAGAAACCGGTGACATATATTTGGTAGCCGATGTCTTAGGTCACAAAGATGTAAATACTACCCGTAAGCACTACGCAGACATTGAGGAAGAAAGACGTCGCAGTGCAAAAAATGCAGTTACACTGCGTGAAAAAAAGTAATGATAATTACATACTCAAAAGAAACAAACACACTGATAGATTTTAACGCTTATATTCGCTTATAATACGCTCCAATTCCATGATATCAGCCGAGGTAAGCAACTGGTTCTTCAAATACTCTACCAGAAATGTATTAAGCGAACCGTTATATACTTTATCCAACAATGCTTTTGTCTCAATATTTTGTACGGTACGTTTGGAAATCAATGCCTTACATATAAATCCCGGATCTTCCCTGCGTACCGCTCCCTTCTCAACCAAGCGATTAATCACAGTATATGTAGTGTTTTTTTCCCAACCGACGTACTCTTTAATAATTTTAGCAATATCTTTGGCCGCCAAAACCTTGTTTGACCAAAGAAGCTCCATGATATTTAATTCACCTTCATGTAATCGAATATCACCCATACATTCAACCCCTTTATGCCGCATTCTACATCTGTGTAAAACAAAAAAGTCTTCACAAAAACATTCTCAGTTTTTTCCGAGTGACGGCGTAGTTCAATTCTACCATATTAGAATACAAAAAGCAAGAGTAAAATGAATTATTTGTCACAAAATGAAAATTTATCTATTTTACACAAAACACCGCATAATACGGTACCTGCATAATGACAGATGTAGAATAAAAATTTTCAAATCCGAAACGGTAATATTTTTGACCTTCACATTGATTGAACGTCTGGTAGGACGCAATACTCTTCGCCTTCCCGGACGTTGAAGTTCTAAGTTCTACTGCTGTCTCCTTATCTTCTTTTCTCAAAACAAAATCAACCTTTGCCTGTGCTTCCGACTCCCAAAAACACAATTGGAATACTTCATTTGTTTCTAATGTTTGCATCACATAATTTTCCAATAACGCTTTCCTGATATGCTCACTTTCCTCTCCCATATAGGCAGAAGACATCATCCCCACATCCGGAAAATATAACTTAAACTGAGAAGGATTCCCCTTCTGTTCATCCAGTTTCAATACCATTCCGCATTTTACCAATGCTTCAATACTATCCTTATATAAAGCATACGTTACACCTTTTCGAATCAAATTAAAACGAAACCGTTTGTTTGCCTTTTTTAGTTGTTTTGGGAGAACATCCAATACCTGCACTGCCATTCCCAACGTTTTCTCATCGCAAGTCTCTTCCAAAACCGATTTCATTCTTGCGGTTACAAGACTATGTACTTCCCCCACATTATAAACAGATTTCGACGCAATATACTCATTGATTGCTGCAGGCATTCCTCCTACAACCAAATATTCTTCAAACAAAGCCAGTAATTCTTGATGTACGATATCAGGCATCGGTTTTGCATTCAGGAAATGTCCCTGGATAATCTCCACATACCAGTCACTTCCGACAGCCGACAAAAACTCATCAAACCCCAGAGGAAAGACCCTGCAACAGGAAAATCGATTCAACTTCTCCCGTTCCAAAACACCTCCGGAAATAGCAATAACCGGCGAATTACATTCTACAGCTAAGCGGTTAAAAAAAAGTGGGCAAAAAGAGATTTCGTCCAAAATTACAATGAGTCCGGTCAAATAGACTTCATCCAGTTGAAAATACTCTGCAAAAATCTCAGACACAGTATCATCCGTAGCTGCTTTCTCTTCAAAAAAATCCCGCGCGGCCTTGTTTAATTCAAAGTTCACATATAAATACTGTGGATAATATGCATTCGCAAATTCTATTGCCAAATAGGTTTTGCCGACACCTTTTGTTCCGTGCAACAAAAACGGAACCGTAGTTCCGCTTTCTTTCCATTCGATTAATTTGTTTACGGCATTACGTTTCATGCTGATATAAATCTCCTTCCACCGGTAAACGTTCCTAATCCGGTCAAAATTTTACCGACATAACTAACCGCTATCCCTTTCTTCCCTGATTTACCTATTCATTAGAACTTCCGAACTGATTTCGAAATTTCTGTATCAGTTCACAAAAATATTCCGGAAGTTCGGACGAGAACTCCACATACGCTCCTGTTGTAGGATGCTGAAAGCCCAATACTCCGGCATGTAATGTCTGACCGTTTAAATGAAACGGATCCTTTTTCGGCCCGTACACTGTATCTCCCAAAAGAGGATGTCCCAAACTTGTCATATGAACCCGGATTTGATGAGTTCTTCCGGTTTCCAACTGACAGGCAATGTGGGCATATTTATTACCGAACTGTTCCTTAACGGTATAATTGGTCACAGCATACTTTCCACGGGTTTGATTTACCATCATCTTCATACGTTCCTCGGGATTTCTGCTGATAAAAGACTCTACACGGCCCTCCGGCTCCTTAAACGTACCATAAACCAACGCTTCGTAACGCCTGGTAATGGTATGTTCCTTAAACTGCTCCGCAAGATTTCTGTGTGCAATGTCATTTTTACATGCAACAATAATTCCTGTTGTATCTTTATCGATTCGATGAACAATTCCCGGACGTAAAATCCCGTTAATGCCCGATAAAGAGCCTTTACAATGGTACAGCAATCCGTTCACCAAGGTTTCGCTATAATGCCCCGCTGCGGGATGAACCACCATTCCCTTCGGCTTATTCACTACGATAATATCATCATCTTCATAAACAATATCAAGGGGAATATCTTCCGCATCCACTTCCAACCCTTCCGGTTCCGGAATCAAGACCTTAACTTCGTCTCCTTCTCTCACAAATCTTTGCATCGCCCCGTATTCCCGTTTATCCATGCGCCTCCGCTTTCAATCAGCTTCTGAACATAAGATCTGGATACCTCCGGACGATTTACCGCAATACATTTATCCAGACGCAAGCCTGCGTCGGAAGCGGTCGCTATGAATTTGATTTCTTCCATTTGTTAAAATCCTCGTCTTTGTAATAGAAAATCCACAGAATACACATCACAATTGCGCCACAGGTTACACCGATATCCGCAACATTAAATACCGGGAAATTAATTAAATCAAAGGAAATCATGTCGGTTACCTTTCCGAGCATAATTCTGTCGATAATATTACCGATACCGCCTGCCAGAATCATAGCCAGTGTCAAACGCATCGGACGCATCTTCTTTTCCTTCGGAAGCCAGAAATAGAAAGCTGCGATTGCAAGCATACCTATAATCGAAAATACAGTCAGAGCCATGGTTTTATTTTGAAAAATACCGAAGGATGCACCCGTATTATAAATCAATCGAAAGGAAAAGACATCCTTCCATACAACAATCGGCGCTCCCGGTAACGTATTTCGTGCCCATAGTTTTGTTATCTGATCCAGAACCAAAACCACGGCAATTAACACCGTATGAAACAAACAATCTCCGATAAACTTCTTACGTTCCATATCCCGTCTCCTACTTTTCTATAATCATCTGAAAGGCCGCCCAAATCTCCTCATCTGTCACTTCAGAGTCAATATATGCCTGACCGATTTCCTTTAACAAAATAAACTTAATCTTCGCTCCGTCCGCCTTCTTGTCCCTGTGACAAACCGCCAAAAACGTTTCTCTGTCCAAAGCCGAAACCTTTGTCATCATACCCAAAGTATGCAGAAGAGCCGTAATCTCATCGGCCTCCTCTCGGCTTAAAACTCCCCGCATAACAGAAAGCTCCGCAGCGGCCACCATCCCCACAGAAACACATTCGCCATGTAACAACGCAAACTCATTCATTTTCTCTACCGCATGGCCGATGGTATGTCCGAAATTCAGTAACGCACGATCACCCTTTTCCTTCGGATCACGTTCCACCACGCTACGCTTAATACAAAGACTCTGATAAATCATAGAATTCAGCACTTCTGTATCCTTTGCTGAAATCCTCTCTGCATTCTCCCGTAAAAAGCTATGGTATGACTTGTCCAAAATAAAACCGTGCTTTACAACCTCTCCCAGTCCCGCTAAAAACTCCCGTTCCGGAAGAGTATGTAACGCAGATACGTTAATATAAACCGCTGACGGCTGATAAAATGCACCTACCATATTCTTATAGGCCTTATAATCCACTCCGGTCTTTCCTCCGATGGAAGAATCCACCATAGAAAGCAGGCTGGTCGGCATTCCGATAAATCGAATTCCACGCAAATACGTAGCAGCCGCAAATCCGGTCAAATCTCCGGTTACGCCTCCGCCCAGTGCCAATAAAACATCATTTCGGTCAAAGGACTGCTCAATCAAAAACTCGTAGAGTTCTGAAACCGTATCCAGATTCTTCGAAGCCTCTCCGGCCGGAAAGGTAAACGAAACGCAGAAAAAGCCTTCTTTCTCAAGAAGACCGGTTACCTCCTTTGCATACAAAGGAGCAACATTAGAGTCACTGACAAGACAAAGCTTCCTTCCCTGCATATTTAACGAACGAAGCAACTCTGTAATCCCATCATACGAATCATCCAACATAATCGGATAAAGCGGCGCATTATCTGCGCCGCGAACAATCAATTCATCCTTCATCACTTAATCCTCATTCAAGTCAATAATCTCAATATCATCTGTATCATCGTTTAACGGATTCTCCGGCATCGTGGCCTTCTCCTCGGAATAAAGACCTACCGGTGTATCCGTAATCTCCGGAATGTTTTCAAACATGGAAAGCTGATCCAGATTAACGGAAAAGCTCTGACTGTCCAAAAGCTCAGTCTGGGAATTTACAAGGCTCTTGAACTTTGCCTTATACATATCGTACTGACGAACAAGCTCTATGGTCTGCTTACGAATCATTTCCAATTCACGCTTTGCATCTTCCAAAATAATATTGGCCTTCGAAACTGCCTCCTGCTCAATTAAAGCTGCATTCTTCATGGCATTGGACTTGGTCTCGTCCGCGGTACGCTCCGCTAAAACCAATGCCTTTTGTAACGTTTTTTCTCTGGTCGTATAGTACTGGATTCCTTCCTTTAACGTGTTCATACGGTCTGTCATTTCCATACGTTCCCGATAAAGGGTTTCGTAATTTTCAAGCAGCTCTTCCATAAAGCTGTCTACATCCTTCTTGTCATATCCCAAACCGCCGGATTTAAATACCTTGTTTTGAATTTCAATCGGTGTAATCATAGTTCTTCCGTTCTTCCTTTCTCTACTGGTAACGTTCCAAAGTAACCGAGATACGTCCTTTCTTTGTCAGATTGCCGATTTCTTTTAATCTGGCCTTTCCCAACCCACGAAAAGATATCACATCCTGTTCCTTTACAGCTGCCGCCGGTGATGTAATCTCCCGACCGTTAATAAATACCTTGCCTCCGGAAATTCCTGTTGCGGCACTGCTTCTTGAAATACCGAAAGCTGCCGCTGCAACAGCATCAATCCGAATGGCGGAAACTGTCCGGGAGATTACCTGATATTCCTTGGCAAACTCCGATGCTTCCGCTTCCGCAATACAGCATACAACATTTGTATGTCGAACCTGTGTCAGTTGCTCCGTTAAAAAAACGGCTATATGTTCCGCGCAAAATAAATATGCTTCTTTCTCCTTTACAAAAATATCCCCGATTACGTCTCTCTCCAAGCCCAGGCCTAATACACTTCCCAATACATCCCGATGAGAAAACTCCGCTGCAAACTTCATGTTTTTTGGAGAAATCCGAATTCCTTTTATCGGAAACTCCTCCGGGGTAATCTCCGTATCTGTATGCGCGATACAAAGCATCCGGCGTTCTGCATCCGGTACTCCTCCGAAAAACATATAATTTGCACCGTTTAAGACTGTTTTCGCCGCTTCGATTTCACTTAATGTCAAGAAATCCGTAAACTCGGTACGATAGGAAAATTCAGCTCTTTTCCGTAATTCGGAAATACGTTTTTTGAATAACGCTTCATCCATACAAGCCTTCTTACCGGTTCAAAGTAGGCACTTCAAACCCGTTCTGTTCTACATAGGATAAGTAATCTCCGGAAATATCAACATTCTCCGGGGAAATAATAAAAATCAAATTGGAAATCTGATGTATCTTTCCGTTTAAAGCATATACCGCACCGGAAATAAAGTCCATAATACGCTGGGCAAGCGCCAAATCGATTCCTTCCAGATTAACCACCGTGGCACGCTCGTCGAGAAGCATATCGCAGATGTCCTGAGAATCGTCAAATCTGGTCGGCTTCATAATACTTACCTCCCAAACCTTAGACGCAGACGCGGAACGAAGCGGAACAACCCGGCTTGCGGTCGTTGTCTGACGTTCCGGACGCTGTACACGTTCTCTTTTGCTCTCGGAAAAATCGTTCTCAAACATGTCTTCCTCAAAAGCCTTTACAGGCTTTACCGTCTTTGTTGTCGCAGTCCCGACTTTGGTTGTTTCCTTGCGCAAGGCCGGAGCTTCTTCCGTAACCGTTTCTCGCACCTGACGTGCTTCCTTTTTCTTTTCCTTTTGTCCGGAAAATCCGGAATCAAAATCATCGAAATCGTCGAAATCATCTTCATCCGTTACACTCATCTTATTCAGAATGCGTTCAAAAAAGTTACCCATATCAAACTCTCCTTTTATTCCTTTGGAAGATAGACACGATGGCCGAAAATCCCGGTGCCGACACGTACTAAAGTGGCACCTTCTTCGATTGCGATTTCATAATCACCGGTCATGCCCATAGACAATATGTCCATATATACATTATCAATGTTTTTGGAATTGATGTCAACCATTAATTGCTTCATTTGTCTAAAATAAATTCGATTTTCTTCCGCATTTTCCGTATACGGAGCAACTGTCATTAATCCCCGGATTCTGATGTTAGAAAAGACGTTCAGTGACCTTACCGTAGCTTCCAGTTCCTCCGGCGAAATCCCGTGCTTTGATTCCTCTCCGGCCACGTTTACTTCCAGCAAAATATCGGTAATCAGACCTTTCTTTTCCGACATCTCATGAATGGCCTGTGCCAAATGAACCGAATCTACAGAATGAATCAATACCGTTTTACCGATTACATATTTCAACTTATTGGTTTGTAGCGAACCGATCATATGCCAATGCAGCGGTTCCGTAATTTCCGCCTGTTTATCACGTAATTCCTGGGGACGGTTTTCCCCGAATTCAATAATACCGCACTCCATTGCCTCCCGTATAGCTTCTACCGGCATCGTCTTACTTACCGCAATCAATGTCACTTCCTCCGGATTTCTTCCCGCACGTTTACATGCTGCGGAAATCTTATCTTCGACTTCCCTGATTGCATTTTGAATGGATTTTATTTCCTGCATCTTACGACTCTCCTTCTATCAAAATTACATCCTTGCTAACTGCCGAAACATCCAAAACAATATGATCATACAG
This sequence comes from Lachnospiraceae bacterium, assembly GCA_017463035.1. Lineage (GTDB taxonomy): Bacteria > Bacillota > Clostridia > Lachnospirales > Lachnospiraceae > SIG307. Next base: position 5,077 of record JAFTPY010000292.1, on the reverse strand, counting down.
CGCCACACCGCCTGCCAGTCCTGCACGGACCAAAACATACTCTTCTACGTCCGTAATACGTTCGATACGGCGAAATACTGCATATCCCTTATTCATGTTATAAACGCCTTCCATTTCCGTTAAGAAAGAATATAACATGGCGCGCTCCGGTTCGGAAGTGAGACTTGACGAATAAATATACTGTCCGGAATCCAAATCCTCTGCCGCCACATAATAGTATCCGTTTTCATAAAACAAAGGATTGATGATACAAAAATCAGGCTTTACTTCCCCTGATTCCGCATCGTATCGTTCCAGGCTGATACCAACCTCTTTCTCTTCGCCGCCGCCCTTCATCACAAAGCGCTCCGGAATCTGATAAATTTCTTTCGTTAAAATAGCGGTTTCAGGAATTTTGAGCCCGTCTCTTGCGGCTACAAATACCGTAACATCCACAAAACGTTCACTTAAATAATCGGTAGCGTAACGGTCCATATCAACTACCAGATACGTTGAATCGCCCGCTCTGAGTTCCTCATATTGTTTTTCATATAAAACCGGATCTCCGGCAATCTGAAAGGTAACCGTTTCTCCGGATTTTTTCATAGCATCCTCCGATTCCTCCGGCACCTGAATCACCAGCTGCCACTTGTCATCGGAAACAAGCTTATATGCAAAATTATCAATCGCCGAAATTCCGGTCTGTTTCTTGTATTCCGGCACCGTACGTTTCTCAAGCAAAAACTCTTCTCCGGTAATCATATCCTTTGTATATCCGTCATAAATGTCGGAAAAATAGGATACAACGCCGCTTTGCGGAGCTTCCACGGTCAGAAAAGAATTGTTCATCGTATCTTTATTTGCAAGAGTATCCAATGCGGAAACATCCCGATACCGCAAATAATCCGAAAGAAACTCTTCCCGCAGAGAATAGCAGTCAGAAAACGTTGCATCGGAATACTCCGCACAAAAGGTTCTGACATTTCCTTTTAATCGAAGCAAATCATTGGTAGTCAACGTTGCATTATCTTCGTTCATATTTAAAATATCCTGCAGGTCCGAAGAATCGTTTACAGAATAAATCTTCGCGTTCTTGGTCACCCTGGCACCTTCTCTGTAATAATAATTCAAATATCCCGCACGCTCGGTACGATAGATTGTCTCCGTACGAAGAATCATTGCCGTTGCAGGAACCTCGCTTCCGGAACTCCCTGCATGTACCTCATATAAAGAAAGGTGCGGAGTCGTTGCATATCGATAAATGTTAATGACAAGCAGAACCAGCACTCCGAATGCCACAACCAACCCGATATTCACATCTTTTCTCTGTCGAAACTTGATTATCTTCTGCTCCTGCGGCATGGTATTGTTCCCCCTTCTTCTTATACACTATCAAAAGTCCCGGCGCAAATCCACTGTGCCGGGGCTTATATTGTCTTTTATTTTGAAACCGCGGTCTTCATAAGCTCTGTCATTTTTCCGTAAAGCACCTCATACGACGGTGCATGAAAAACCTCTGCTATATACGAAATTCCGTCTTTATCTTTAAAATAAAGTGTAAGACAACATCCAGCCGCGTTGGTTGTTCCCGTTTTTCCGCCGATGATTTCAATCTCCTCCGGTGCTTCGAAGCTGCCTCCGAAATACAGATTGGTGCTGTTAAACACTTTGGTTTTCGCGTTTCCCTGCGCGTCCCGGTAAATAATTTCACAGGACGGCATTGAAACAATGGAAACAAATTTGCTATAGTGAATCAATTCATTTAAAATCAAATAAATATCATACGCTGTTGTATAATGCTCCTTGTTATGTAAGCCGTGGGGATTTACAAAATGAGTATCTACAGCACCTAATTTCTTTGCCTCTTCATTCATTAATTCGGCAAACGCTTCCACAGACCCTGAAATATGCTCCGCAATGGCCACTCCGGCATCGTTTCCGCTGTAAATTAACAGCGCAGCAAGCAAATCCTCCAGCACAACCGTATCCCCCTCTTTAAAATCGCAGGATACCGCACCGTAAACACCAAGGTGGGACGCATTATAACTGAAGGTTACATTCTCGCTCAAATTACAATATTTTAATGCCAGCAACGCCGTTAAAAGCTTTGTTGTGCTGGCCGGATAAATCTTATCCGTAATACCGGACTGCTCCAGAATCGTATGATCCGAAACCCTGTACAGCCCGTAAACATAGTCCTGTCCGGAAACACCTTCCTCGTTATACTCGGAAGAAGTGATACACACCTCGGTTCCGCGTCCGCTTAAAAAATCGGCATTTCTGTCATTTCCCACATCATAATACTCAAAAGACTTGGAACCGGTATAGGCCAACGCAACAACGTCTGTCGGCTCTTCTCCGGAGGTACCGCAACCGGAACATAAAAGAGCAAATAATACTATAAAAGAGAGTGCCGTTCTGCATTTTTTCATTTGTATCATTTGCTCACATCCTTTTCGTACTTAATTTTTGTAAAGATTTCTCCAATCAAGGTCACCACGGTCTAAGCTCAATACCAGACTCTCTGCCGTTGCCACATTGGTTGCCAACGGAATGTTATGCGTATCGCATAGCATAACCACATTATTGACATCCGGTTCATGAGACTTCGGTGTTAAAGGATCTCTTAAGAAAATAACCAAATCGATTTCATTGTGTTCTATCTGAGAACCCATCTGCTGCTCTCCGCCAAGCGGTCCCGCAAGATACTTATGGACCGAAAGGTTTGCAGCTTCTTCAATCAGGCGTCCGGTTGTCCCCGTGGCGTACAATGTATGCTTACTTAAAATTCCTTTATACGCAATACAAAAATTCTGCATTAATTTCTTTTTCGCATCATGTGCAATCAACCCAATATTCATAGTTCTCCCTTCCTCGGCATATCTCCAAACTCCAGATCGATGGAATTTCTTTCCTTCTTTTTGGAAATACCGATGTTCAATATTATTCCGATGCCTATCATATTACACATCAACGAACTCAACCCATAACTCACAAACGGAAGCGGAATACCGGTATTCGGAAGCAACATCGTCACCACACCGATATTGACAAACGCCTGGAAAATAAACGTAGTGCCGATTCCGACCGCAAGTAACCTTCCCAAATAATCCGGCGCTTTCATCGCAATCATAAAGCACTGGAAAGAAATAAAAAAGATTCCGAGTATGATTGCGCAGGAACCGAGAAAACCAAAGGCTTCGGCCATTCCCGAAAAAATAAAATCGCTCTCGATTACGGGAATGTTCTTTGACCCCAAGGTACCGTCTCCGGAAAAAATCTTTCCTGTCAGTCCTCCGGAAGCAATGGCGGTAATGGAATTTTCCTGCTGCCACAGCTCCGCCGAATGATTCTCCGGATGTAATACCGAAAGAATACGCCGCTGCTGATTTTCGGACAAAAGCACCTGAAAATCCTGCTGTACATACCAGAATAATCCGGCCGCCACAGGTACCGCCACCGCCACAATCGGCAATAACAGCTTATACGTAATTCCTGATGCAAAAATGACCACTACAAGCGAAACACAGATAACAATGGTAGTAGACAAGTCCGGCTGAAGAAAAATCAACAAAACCGGAGGTGCCAGCATAATCACAGCTAAAAGTAACGTATAGCCCTGCTTAATCCGATCCATCAACCGGTCTAACAACGCTGCAAGACAAATCACCAGTACAATCTTTGATAACTCGGAAACCTGAAACTCAAACACTTTATTTGCTTCATTCGGAATACCGATCCAACGATTTACGCCGCCTCGTTCGATATTGAAGTAATCTACGTACTTTACAATATACAACAGCACAAGGTTGACAATATACATCAAGCCCGCAAATTTACATACAAAATGATAATCGAACATAGATACAAACACTGCCAGCAGAACACCGCCGATCAAGCCTTTTATCTGCTTGGACACCATGTCGATATCTTCTCCCTGCACCTTATCCAGTACATAAATCCCGGCGGTGCAAAGGAGAATAATCAAAAGCAATATTGCCCAGCGGTACTTTTTTAAATCGTACCGTTCCCATACTTTAAACATGAAACACCCTCTTAATTCCTGTTGCGCATATCCTTTATCGGAATATTTGCAAAAATTGCCGGTACCGAGCCGTTGTCGGAATCCGACTGGGTCTGCTTAATCTGAATATCCAAACCCGTCATATCAATTTCGATATACTTGGAAATCACCGCAATAATATCGTTCTTCATCTGCTCCATAATTTCCGGAGAACAGCCCGCACGATCCGAAACAAGCACCAACTTCAAACGATCCTTTGCCACCGCACCCGGGGTCTTGCTTTTATTAAAAAAATCAAATAAGCCCATACTCTATCCTCCGTTAATTTTTCTTGAAAAGACGACTGAACAAACCACCCTTGCTTAAATCAAGGTACGGAACTTCTTCACCGTCAACACGCTTACAAATATTCATGTACGCTTTACCAGCCAAAGTATTATTGCCAACAAGCGGAGCACCCTGGTTGGTGGAAATAACTATGTTCTCGTCGTCCGGTACAACACCGATTAACGGAATCGCGAGAATTTCTACAACATCCTCGCTGGACATCATATCTCCGCGCTTAACCATATCCATACGCAGACGGTTTACGATTAAGTGAGTCTGCTTAATTTCGTTTGCTTCCAAAAGGCCGATGATACGGTCCGCATCACGTACTGCGGAAACCTCCGGTGTGGTAACAACAAGAGCACGGTCGGCACCGGCAATTGCATTGTGGAAGCCCTGCTCGATACCTGCCGGACAGTCAATGATAACATAATCAAACTCTTCCTTTAACTGATCCGTAAGCTTCTTCATCTGCTCCGGAGTAATGGCCGTTTTATCACGGGTCTGTGCAGACGGAAGGAGATAAAAATTGTTATATCCCTTAACCTTGATAAATACCTGATTAATCTTACAGGAACCCTCGATAACATCTACCAGATTATAAACTATACGATTTTCCAAGCCCATAACAACATCCAGATTTCTGAGTCCGATATCTGTGTCGATCAATACTACTTTCTTATCCAGTTTTGCAAGGCCGGTACCTACGTTAGCCGTAGTGGTGGTTTTACCTACACCGCCCTTTCC
>JAFTPY010000033.1 GCA_017463035.1 Lachnospiraceae bacterium | reverse complement strand
GCTCCCTCATAGCCGAGAATCACATCCCCCGTATCTTTTATGGCCATCCGGTGCAAACCGCCTTCCTTCGGCGCAGTCAACTCTTCGTTCAACTCCGTAATGTAAATTTCCCGGTTGCCGTAAGCAATATAAACCCGTCCGTCATCATCAAATAACAAAGAATTATCATGAAAAAATCCCTCTATATAACTCTTTTTCCAAGGTCCCTCAATCTCCTTTGACGTATACAAATAGGTTTTCCCGGTATCATTTGCCACAAAGCACACGTAAAAGGTGCCCTTATGATAACGAATGGATGCGGCCCACATACCTTTACCGTAAACGCCCTTATCGTCCGCCAAGCACTGTCCCGGCGTATCATCCAGGGTTTCATACACATAGGATGCGATTTCCCAATGAAGTAAATCATAGGAACGTAAAATCACGCCGCCCGGCATAAAATGCATGGTCGTACTGACCATGTAATAGGTATCCCCTACACGGATAACATCCGGATCCGGATAATCCGTATACAGAATCGGATTGGTTCCCGTAACCTGTCCCATACTTACCTTCCCTCTTCTCTTTCCTCTGTTTTCGGAGTACCCTGCGGGTACTCTTCTCCTTATATCACGATTTTATCATCTTGCCTTTTTGATTACAATGGTGTATAATTGCAATAAATTGATTTATTCTTTTATCTTGGAGGTTATCGGTATGTATATACACTTCGTCGCCCTGAACAGTCCTCAGCAACCGGACTTTGTACAAGAAAGAAAACATGGAATTATCGACTTTCTTTTTTTGCGTTTTCACACCAACACCACGCTAATATTAGGAGATAAAACCTATACCATCACAAAACCGTGCATGTTCTTAATCGATTCTTATACGCCATACAAATATTTTACAAGCAGCAACAATTATACCGATGATTATTTGCATTTTTCCGCCGAAAACCGGCAACAATTCCTCAGCGAATTGACCTTTCCTTTGAACACACCCATCTATTATTCAAACGATAGTGCAATCTCCGATATTTTACGGCTGATTCAAGCGGAACACATAGAGAAAAACCGACTTGCTGCCAAGTCCATTGATTTACTGATTCGTTGCCTCTTTGTGAAGGTTTCCGAGGTCTGGCTACAGAGCCAACAATTAAATACTTCCGTCCCTCACTATTACGATTTATTACAGGTACGGGATGCTATTCTTTCCGCACCGGAGCACCCTTGGAAAGTGGAGGAATTGGCCGATTTAGCCCATTTATCTCCTTCCTACTTTCAGGTAGTTTATAAAAAGGCCTTCGGTATCACCTGCATGACCGAGGTTATCAATGCCAAGTTGGAACAGGCAAAGCTCCTTCTCACCTCCACCGAGCACTCCGTCAGTGACATCGCCGCGGAGGTGGGTTATAACGAAGTGTACCATTTTATCCGGCAATTCAAAAAAAGCACCGGAATGACTCCCGGTGCCTTTCGAAAAAAGGTCACGCTGTAAAGTGACGGGCTGTAGGCTAAAATGCGCCCTGCCGCTTTACCACGCTCTGTACTTTCCGGACAACGCTAACATTGCGAATAAATACAGGCAATTGTCGTAGTATCTTCTGTCACCGGTACGAAGCGGGGTATTCCAGAATTTCATGACAAAATCCTTGGCATACGGTCCCTTGGCTGCTAAAGATGCCTGAGCATTGGTTGCCAAAAGGCCTACCGGATGCAGGGCCGGACGGTCAACTACCGTTCCATCGATTTCATAGGTCATGTCCGGCTGATCCTTTACGGTCTCGGCAAAAAACTTCTGCTGCTTGTCCGCTACCGCGCGAAGGTCTTCATCTACGCCGTACCACTCGTAATCCAGTGCAATATTGGCAATGGTACGATACGCATCACTGTAAAACCAATCGTGTCTGTGCCCGAACCGTTTCCACTGCTCCTCGGTCATTCTCTTAGGAGAACCGTCGTACTCGGCATATTCCGCATTCAGTCCCGTTACCGGATGACATGCCTTTTTCAAATACTCTCTGGAAGCCTTTGCCGCTTCCTTCCAAAACTCTCTGTCTTCTTCGTTTGCATACTCCGCAAACAACTCATAGAAATGCGGCAAATGATAGGATGGGTCGGAATATCCGCACTTCACTACAAACTGGATCAGCTTATTAGAAGGGTCCCACATCGGGCCTCCCTCTTCTCCGTTCTCTCCTTTATGTACACAGGTATGGAGAAGCTCTCGCGCCTCCTTGGAATAGTTAAAAATGCCTTCTCCGTCGCCCCAACGCTTGGACGCAAAGAATAATGCCATAGCATAAAACTCTTCCCCGTCCGGTGCCGGACCATAGGCATTCTTCGTACCGTCCGTCTTACAGGACCATGCGAAATAACCGGAGTTCCAACCTTCATCCATATACATATAGGTCTTGGACCACTTCCAAAGGCGGTCAAACTCCTCCTTCTTATTAAGCTGCACACACATCATCATCCCGTAAGACATTCCCTCGGTCCGGGCATCATGATTTCCCGTATCCTCCATATATCCCATATCATCGCCTACTTCATGGAAAATACGTTCCTCCTCGCTACCGTGAAACATGGTCTGAAAGGTCTCTTCTACTCTCTTATCAATCTCTTCTTGCGGAATACCGCACTCCGCAAACACATTGCGATACTTTCCCGTTGCTACTGCTCCTGCCATACTACATACTCCCTTTCTTTCTCAAATCTTATCCCGGATGCAAAACATCGTTTATCTCTGCTTCAGCATCCTTCAGATACTTTATCTTACCATAATATTGCTATCATTTCCAGTAGAAAACATATAATAGTTCTCATGCCATATTCGGATATTAACATCTTCCGTACCACAAATTCAAGCTATGCCTCTTACTCTAATGATTTGAATTCCACACCGTTCTCCGTTAAAATCACATACCCGTGTCCGGTATTTTCCTTCGGAATGGACACGGAACCCGGATTAATATAGCGGTAGGTATACTCTCCCTTCGGACCTTTTGCCGTACATTGCTCGTCTGCTACCACATGAGTATGTCCGTGTAAAAGCACATCCCCCTCCTTTAAGCGCGGCGGATTCTCCTTATTGAACTTATGTCCGTGGGTGGCAAAATACATGGTATTCCCGATGTAAAACACCGCATACTCCGCCATCACCGGAAACTCCAATACCATCTGGTCCACCTCAGCCTCACAATTACCCCGTACACACAAAAGCTCGTCCGCGATCTCGTTTAACATGGCAATCACCTTCTTCGGTGCATAATCCCGCGGTAAATCATTCCTCGGACCGTGATACAAAATATCGCCCAAAATCACCAGTTTTTCCGCCCCGGACTCCCGGTATGCGGTAAGCATCTTCTCACAATAATACGCGGACCCGTGAATGTCCGACGCCACCATCCATTTCATTCATCTTCCTCCGTTACTTCACAATCGCTTTTTTTACTCTCTGCATCACTGCAAAGAACTCCTTCGGACGCTCCTCCGTCAGCTCATACAGTTCGGATAAAAGCTCCTCGAACACCGCTTCCCTATCATCTTCTGCCGGCTTGTCACCGAACACCGCCTCGTAAAAGCCGAAAATATCACTTTCCGGCATATCGTCGTACACGGTTTCCAGATAATCCGTCACCACCGACGGTTCCTCTTTCATAAAATCGGTCATTTCTGCCCATTGGTCTTTGGTCATAATAAATCCTCCTGTATAATATAACTTTATTTTACAATTCTATTTTCTTTCTAATGTATACCAAACATCTATTTCATCTTTAGAAGGTGCTTCCCACATGGACAATAATTTTCCCATAAGACCTTCATCCAGATAATAGTCCGAACCACCTTCGCCATTTAATACCCTACAGTTTCGTTCTTCAATATTTTTATTCCATGTTTGGTCATTAACATCAATGTAATGCCATTCACACTGAACATTCTGAGAGCGGCAAAACTCGGTTAAACTTCTTCTGTTTTCTACGCTCCAAAACCCCCAATCTAAAATCACAGTACAACCTATGTTTACCAATTCCACCGATTTTTTCTTAAAATAGTTCCAAATTCTTAACGCCATTTCGTCGTGTTTCTCACCCAAATCATTATCAAACAAATCCTTTGTTAATTCATCGCATGATAAAATAACTGCTTTCTCTTTTTCTTTTATTTGATTTGCGTAATAGGTTTTTCCGCAACATATTTTCCCACAGATTGCTATTATCTTTGCCATAAGCATTTCTCCTTGTCTTATATAAATTCTAAGTCATTGTTTTCTTAAAGCCTATACAATTGAACTACGTTCAATTGTCATCGCTCGCAAAAGAGCTCGCTCAATTCAAGTTTATCAAACTGTTCTATAACTTCAACTCCGCCCCATTACACCGGCGTTCCCACTTCAATCAGATTGCCGTCCAAATCATAAAAACGGATTACCTTTTGCCCCCAGGCATGGGTCATAAGCCGATTAACGTATTCCACCGACGGATACAACCGTTCCAGCTTTTCTACAAATCCCTCGATATCCGGTTCCTCAAAATACAACTCACAGGAATTGCTTTTCGGAACAATCTTCTTCCCTAAAAATCCACTCCAGATTTTTTCGTTCTGAAGCACCAGTCCTTCCGTTAAAATCATATTCCCTTCATTGTCCAGTATCATATCCATACCGAACAGATCATGATAAAACTGTTTTGATTTTTCAACATTCTTCACTACAATCAAAATATTTCTTAGCTTCATTGTCATTCCCCTTACTTCAAATCCCCGAAGAAGCAGGCATCCCCAAAGGAGAAGAACCTGTATTTCTCCTTCACCGCTTCCTCATACACCTTCAGCACATTTTCCCTGCCCGCCAATGCGGAAACAAGCATCAAAAGGGTAGACTCCGGCAGGTGGAAATTGGTAATGAGGCAATCCAGCATTTTAAACTTGTACCCCGGATAAATAAAAATACTGGTATCGCCGCTGCCCGCCTGCAAAACACCGTTTTCGTCCGTGGCGGATTCCACGGTACGACAGCTGGTGGTGCCGACGCAGATGACTCTGCCACCCTCTCGCTTCGTACGATTTATCTTCTCCGCTTCTTCCGGAAGCACCTGATAAGCCTCCGTGTTCATGTGATGCTCCAAAATATTCTCTTCCTTTACCGGACGGAACGTACCTAAGCCTACGTGAAGGGTCACATTAGCGATAGTCACTCCCATGGCCTCGATTTCGGACAGAAGCTCCGGCGTAAAGTGAAGTCCCGCTGTCGGTGCCGCCGCCGAGCCGTCATACTTTGCGTACACCGTCTGGTAACGGTTCTTGTCCTGCAGCTTATGGGTAATATACGGCGGAAGCGGCATCTGTCCCAAGGCATCCAGAATCTCCTCAAAGATGCCCTCATAGGAGAACTGCACCAGACGATTGCCATCCGGCAGCACATCCACTACCGTTCCCACAAGCTTTCCGTCACCGAAGGAAATCTTGGTACCGGTCTTTGCCTTTTTTCCCGGTTTTACAAGGGTTTCCCACGTGTCATTTTCCTTGCGCTTTAACAGAAGCACCTCAATCTGTGCGCCCTCCGCTCCCGGTGCAAAGCCCGGCTTAATATTGGAATAGTCAATGATACGCTCGCCGATTAACCGGGCCGGAATAACCCTTGTGTTATTTAACACCAGGCAATCCCCCGGACGGAGATAGCCCTTAATATCTCTAAAAATCCGGTGTTCAAAAGCCCCCGTACGCTTGTCCACCGCAAGAAGTCTCGAAGAAGAACGGTCCTCAAGAGGGTCCTGGGCAATCAGCTCCTCCGGCAAATCAAAATAATAATCACTCTTTAATAATGCTTCCATGTGATATCCTTCCTAACACCGTTTTTTCGTGCATGTCCTCCGCAAAGCACTATCGCACGGAAATCCCGGTAAAATAATGTTCTAATATCTCTTTATACGTAAAGTGCTCCTCTGCCATACCACGGGCGCCCGACTGGCTCATGCCGACGCCGTGTCCGTGACCCATACCGGCAAACAGGTACTCTCCCTTCTCCGGCGCATACCGGGGATAGCTTGTCATATTGTCCGCTCCCAGTACCACATACTGCTCCGTCAAACCTTCGGCACTCTGTATTGTCCCATCCCCGCTTATCACATAACAGTCGTGAATCGTCGTCTCTCTCGTACCCAAAGTTCCCTGTACCGTTACCGTATCCGGCACACTATCCGCGCCGAAAACCCTAAATTTCGTGCTTGCCAGCTCCAGCACATTCCGCAAGGCATCCGTAGCAAGACCTACACTGTCGAGGCTCCCGATGACACGCAAACTGTACACCCGTCCCGAGGTGGTTACCACCTCCTGCATCACCTTTTTTATGCTGCCTACAGCCTTTTCCTCCGAGCGTAACGATTTTTTCAGCTCATCCCCCGAAAGAGTAACACTCCAGGGCTTCTTCGACGGATCGGTTTCATAAATATCCGGTACTCCCTGTAAATACGGCACGGCAAAGCCCCACACATCCTCAACACTCTCCGTATGTCCTCCGCTGGCCGCGAAATAATATCCGGTTACCGTACGGTTTTCATAACACAGCGTTTCGCCCTTGGTAGCATTCACCGCCACGGTACTTCGCGGATGCTCATAGGAAATCCCGCCGTATACCTGACTTTGCACCGTATCCACCATACGAAACCCCCGCCTGATATCCGTTTCCGAATGATAACCGGCCTTAATAAGCGCATAGCTTCTGGCACACACCGCCTGGGCCTTTAACGCCTCCGTATGCCAGGAAGCCGGCATCTCACACGGAACAACACCGTATAAATACTCCTCCAACGGCACCACATTCACCGCCGTAAGAGAAGATTTCCCGCCGTATCTGCCGATTTCTATTCTCCCGCGATAACTGCGCTCACCCAAATCCACGGCATAAATACCGTCTTCATTTTTTTCCGTTGCCGCAAACTGCGGATAATCCCCTTCCGCTCCGTCCGCAAACAGTACCCGTTCTCCGGCGGAAATCCGAACCAGATAGGCACTGCTTTGCACCGACCGGACCGGCGTTACCTTACACTGCTTTGCCGCCGCTTCAAACACCCGTAACGCTTCCGCCTCGTCACTGCCGTTTTCCGCTACCGGAGCATAGATGCCTGCCTTCCCCGTAGAAAGTAACACCGCATATGACTTCGCCCCCGCATCAGTCAGTTCCTGCGCCAGACGCTCTGCCTGCGACAACAAATACACACCGTTCACCGCGTAAAAGGCACTCTTCTCCGACGAAAGCTTCACACCGCTTGCGGAAGAAAATACTGTCTCACGGCTATATTCTCTCCCGTCGCAATACCCCGCCTCCAGGTTTGTATTGTAAATCGTAATGCTTTGTTTCCCGGAAAACATTCCCTTTAGCCCTACCCGGATATCCTCCACGGTAGCAACGCCGGCTTCGGACACATTAGGGAAAGAACCCATCCCCCCGAAAAAAAACACCGCAAAAAGAAACAGAAGTATCCGGTATCCCTTCTGTCCCCTCCTTCGGGTTGTCCCTTTGGTTGTTTCCCTCATCTTCCTCACATCCGTTTTCCGAGTTTATCTCTCCTTAGTGTATCATATTCCGGCACAGCCTTCAATCCCACATTTCATTTTTCTGCGCATTTAACCGCCTCCGGTGATGTGCCGTTTCCAAGCGGAATCACACATCACCGGCCTTATGCGGAACAAAAAAGTACCACTCACTTTGACAACGCCTATTCTGCTTCCTCGTCTCCGTCCT
>JAFTPY010000291.1 GCA_017463035.1 Lachnospiraceae bacterium | reverse complement strand
TCCGCCGGCTCCTCTATCACACGGAATACGCGCTCCGCCGCGGAAAGTGCCGACTGGATTTCGCTGACTACGTTTGCCAGCTCGTTAATCGGGCCGGAAAACTTTCGGGAATACAGTACAAAGGAGGAAATATCACCGAGAGATAACTTCTTTAACAAATACAGCACCGAACCTGCCACCGTCACCGCCGTCAGGGAACAGTTGTTAATGAAGTTTACCGTCGGTCCGATCATACTGCCGTAATACTCCGCATTGTAATAGGCTGTTACCGCCTCTTCATTTTTTTCGTCAAACCGGTCCGTCATGACCTGCTCTTTGGCATAGGCCTGAATGGTTTTCTGTCCGGTAATCAACTCCTCCACCATACCGTTTAACTCACCGGCCTTAGCGGAACGCTTCCGAAACATCGGTTTTGTCTTCTTCGCCATAAACCGGGTATAGTAGATTGACAGCGGTATCATCAAAAACATAACCACCACCAGCGGCGGCGAAATAATCACCATCATCACCAAAGAACCGATGACCGTAACCAGACCGGCCACCACCTGAACAAAGTCGTTAGACACCGACGTGGAAATCACATCAATATCATAAGACACACGGCTGATAATATCTCCCGCCTGATTGCGATCAAAATAACTGACCGGTAAAGAAAGAAGACGGTCAAACACCTGCTGCCGCATCCGTGCCGCCATGCGCTGTGCAATCCGCAGCATCAATATGGACAACACATAAGAAAGCACAGCCGACGCAATGTAAAACAAAATCATCAAACCTGCATAATACCAAACCGTATCAAAGTCCACCTTCCCCTTTCCGAAAGCAATGGCATCCACAGCCTTACCGGACAGGGACGGTCCCACCAGTGCCAGCAAATTACTGGAAATCGCAAGCACCAAGGCAAGCAGCAGATGAAATTTAAAATTTGCCATATAACGTAATAATCGTTTCACTCTGCCACCCCCTATTCCACATCGCCCATTTGTTGTTCGGCGATTTCGCGATAAACATCACAGGTCTCCATCAGCTCTCCGTGGGTGCCGTAGCCGATACATTCTCCCTCGTCAAGCACCAGAATATGGGTCATCTGCATCACGGAAGAAGCTCGTTGTGCCACAAGAATCGTGGTAGTATCCCCGTAACTTTCTCTGATATTTTTTCGAATCTCGGCATCGGTACGATAGTCAAGCGCCGAAGATGCATCATCCAAAAGCAATACCTCCGGTGTCCCCGCCAAAGCTCTGGCCACAAGCAAACGCTGCCTCTGTCCGCCGGACAGGTCAGCACCCTTAATGGCTGCCTTATGGAGATAGCCCTCCTCTTTTCCGGCAATAAAGCCTGCAGCCAACGCATGCTCCGCCGCCTGAGAAACCTCCCCATCCGAAAGCTCTCTTCCGAAGGCAATATTTTCCCGTAAGGTATCCGCAAATACCACATCGTTCTGAAAAACCACCCCGAACCGTTCCCGAAGTTCGGTCAGCGGAATCTCCCTAATATCCGTTCCGTCAATCAAAATCTGTCCATCCGATACGTCATAAAAGCGCATCAAAAGATTCAAAAGGGTGGTCTTACCGCTACCGGTAGCACCGATAATTCCAAGACTCTCCCCGTGATAAATCCGAAAGGAGATGTCCTTGATACAATACTTTTCCGAATCCCCCGGCGTTGCATGATATCCGAAGGAAACCTTCTTAAACTCAATATGCGGGACATCCTTTCCATGGCGTGCAAACGCCTCTGCCTTTTCCACAAGCAGCTCCTCCGGCGACTCCAGCACCTCCTCGATACGTCCTGCGGAAGCAGTGGCCTTGGATGCCACCATAAAAATACGGTTAATCATAATCACCGCATTTAAAATCATCGTAAAATAGGAAAGAAAGGCTACAATCTTTCCCGGCTCACTGGCTCCGGCATTTACGCGGTACGCCCCCACGATAACCACCAGGGTTAAGCCGATATTTAATAATAGTCCCATGAGAGGTCCGGACAGTGCCATCACACTTCCCGCATGCAGCTCTCTTCCCAGCATTTCGTCATTGGCTCCCCGGAATCGTTTCTTCTCATATTCAATTTTTGACAGAGCCTTAATGACACGGATACCGGAAATATTTTCTCTCATAATCCGCACCATGGAATCCATGGAGGACTGCACTCTTTTATAAAGCGGAATTCCTTTTCGCGAAATGTAAAAAATCAATCCGCCGAGAATCGGCAAAAGAATCACCAACACCAGTGTCAGCACCGGCTCCATGGTCAGGGTAATAATAATGCCACCGATTAAAATCATCGGTGCCCGGACACCGAGGCGCTGCATCATACCAACCATATGGTGAATGTTATAGGTATCGGAGGTCATACGGGACACCAGAGACGGAATATGAAGCGTATCCGTCTGTCGCCCGGACAAACTCATGGTTTTTACAAACAAATCATGACGAACCGCCCGGGTTACATCCCTTGCCACCAAAGAAGCCTTCCGGTTCGCCCAAATATTACAATACCGGGCCGCCACCGCCAAAAACAGCATAAAGGCCCCCCAATAAAGTACCGGACGGATTTCACCTAACGGTACCACATTGTCCAGTATGTACGAAAGCACCCAGGGCAGACCAAGGTCCGCAAAAGTACCCACAATCTTAATGGTAAAGCCGTACAGCATGCGCCATGCATAGGGCTTACAGTATCTGGCAATCAGTTTCATCTATGATTCTCCTTCTGTACAGAGACATACCTCCGATTTCCCAAAGCATACAACAACCAATATACCAATAATCAATATCACCTGCATAATATAAACACATTCCATCAAACAAAGAAGTTAATAAATTATAGTGACAAGTAACAAAATAAATAACTAATGGTAAGAATGATGAAAAAAGTATTGGAAGAAATGTTGTAAAAATTGATAAAAATGATTTTATTTCCCAACTTATAATGAAATATAAAACAATTGGAATACCAATTGAACAGAGTAATGGAAATAAATATAATTTGTGAATATATAAATGAGATATAACACTTGTTTGATTCAATTGAGCAAAGAGAACAATTCCACAAATCATAACAATAAGTTTTGTTAATTATCTGAAGAACATAATATAATACTGATGTTGTTCATATCGTTGATGAAATTCAATTTTTCTTATACAAATCCATGATCTCCAATACATAAATGCAGACAATAAACTTATACAAATTACTTGCCAATAATATTCATAATGCCAACTGAATACAATTGTTAATGCAATTGGAATAGAAGTAGATAGTAAAGTTAATAATCCTTTGTAACGTTTATGTATTAAAGAATCAATTGACTTGAATATCAATGGAAGAAATGTAATAATATCAATTGTTAATAAAGTGATATATTGTTGAGTTGATTGAAATCCAAAAGCAATAATTAATAAACAAAATGCATGACAACAACCTTCAAATATTCCAAGAAAATGCCCATCGGATCACCCCTTTGTCTCCTTATCAATAAAAGCCTTCAAATCCTCCAATTCCTCCTTGGTAACAGAATGATTT